>JABGRQ010000089.1 GCA_018648225.1 Chloroflexota bacterium | reverse complement strand
GCTTCATTTTCACCGAATTTCTGTGTCACCCATTTGGATAAGGTGGGCCACGCGAAAATGCCGCCTGTTGGCGCTACGGCATCCTCATTGGCTTCCCAGGTGAAGACCTTGTCAGGGAATAGGTTCGGCAATGCTGCGTGCAGAGCATCTTGGATAGCTCTCACGCCATCCCTGTTAATTCCAGAAACGTATATATTGTTGCTTGCGTGGTCGTGCATCATTTCCAAACTTAGTGTTGCCATTTCTCGTATTCTCCTTTTTACGACTTGCTTCACGGGGCGGCGTTTCAATCGTTGCCATCGCTGCCCATGATGTTAGTAAATAATTCCCCACAAATCCACTGCATGTTAAGTTAGAAAAGCGGGCCGGGTTCTCACCGACACGGAGCATATTCAACAATTTATGCGCCTATTCTCAATTGCGCAAGTACATTATTTGCTACTCGTAGGGATGAAATACAGGGATCATCGCCTTCTATGTGGCTCACCCGGAATTTCATAACTAAGCCCTAGCCGCTGTACCGCCGCTTTTCTATTTTCTGGCTTCCCAGATCGCACTCATCGGTTATACAGGGACATTACCGAATGCTACGGCCAGATTTTGTTATAAAGGTTCTACGGGGCTAGTCCCGCTTTCTAACGTTTGCATCAGCGGCTTGGCGGCGTATAGAAAACCGACCTGGCACAACTGATTTTATGATATGGATCGGGCTGATTGCAATCGGGGCAGATAGCCAAGTCCGCTGTATGTGTGGTTAGGTTGCCGCATGAACAACCCAATTCGCCGTTTGATGTGGGATCGGCGGCGATAATTTCATCGGCACGAAGCAACAACTGATACAACTCCGAGCGCGCATCCTGAAATTCATCGAAGCTGTGTTCTAGACTTTGCATAATGCGAAACATTTCTGTAAATTTATCGGCTAACATCTTCACTCCATTCTGGAACATCATCATACGGCATTCCTTCGCCGCACTGGCAACAACATGCCCAGCCTTCATATTCATCAGGTTCATAATATGTGCCTGGGTATCGCTTCCACTTGACTTCTACCTGCGGGTGCTTGCAATCGCTACCACAAGCACCGCTTCCCATACGATGCGGAAATTTATAGGCTGGGCATTGGCATGTTTTTGTTTGTGTCATTTTAGACCTACGTTTAGGCAAACTAACGGTTTAGGCCACCCGCTGTTTGCCCATATTGCCGTCGCTGGCTAAAACGCGAGCGGGCAAACAGTCGGGTGCGCCTGTTGTTAGTGATGCCGTGTGCGCAAGTTTGAATTCAACAACCCATACCCACGGGTTAACGTCCCATCCGTAGCCACGCTGTCCGTTGATGTTGTCCCAAAGCTCTGCAAATTCGACGCGTGGCATATACCGATCGTTTTTCATAAGCCCTTCTGCAAGCGCATTTTCTGTGCTGATTTCCTGCACACGCTCAACGCGCACATCCACAATATCGAGAGTGATCCGGCTCGCCCAGCGTGGCATAAAAATAGATGGACGCCAACTATCACCATGATTACCGCGTGCATCCATCCATTTGTACGATGCTTCCTGCGTGTTCTCGATTTCGATAAACGCATTATCGGCGCGATAGCGAATACCATCAAGGCCAGGATTGTGACTATCGTCGCCGAGTTCTTCAGCCCGCCAAGTTTCGCGCACCCAAAGCGTATCAAACGAACCATCTGAGTACACAGAACCATAGGGCGATCCGCTATTTCCGTAAAGTTCATGGAATAAATACGATCGAACATCACTATCAGAGACGTAATAAACTCCGCTGCATACCCATCCGTGACCGCGCTTAAACGGTTGTGGTTTCATAACGCGCCGTGTTTGCGTTTTGCGACCTTCAAGGATTGCTCTTACCATTTCGGTATTAAATAGGATTGGTTTCTCAGCCATAAATTTACTCTCTTTCAGGCATACTAACGTTTGGCTCAGGCGATTGGCGGCTGTTGCGCTACACCATCGCTAGAGAGATTTGTTGTTTGCTCAGTAGCCGCGCTTTCCGGCTCGGTAGACAATTCGCCTGCTGCCCTAGTTATGTGGCGTAGGGCATCACCGCACACAGCGCAAAGCATAGAGCCATAATAACGATCCGGGTATCTCATTTCGTCACATTTTTCGCAATAATACCCATCGGGCCAATTCCCTTGCTCGATTTGCCAGATCGAGAATATGGGGCAGTCCAGACAGCTATCCGGGCCGCCCTTATATAACTCACAATCATAGCATGGTGCAATGTATTCTGTTTCTGACATGATAATTTTAGCCATATAACGTTTGCATAAGGGGTTTCGGCGGGTTGGTGATGCGATATTGTTAACCGAAACCGTTGATAGATTGTTGCGCAGGATTTCTCGGCGTTAGCCGAAATCCGTTTCATGCCTAGTTAGGAGCGGGTAATAATACCCGCCGCTGTGGAAGCCAACACAATTACGCCAAATAATTCACCCAAAGTTGCATCAGAAATATTCTTCTGCAAGAACGAGAAAGTCTCTGGCCTACTGATTGTGACACCCCACAAGACAACAAGTAAAACAAGGAGTAAAACTAGAACTATTTCTGCTAACCCAGCATCACCGAACAGCCTTTTGAGTGTTTTCATATTTAAGCTCCTAACGGTTTCTTCACGCGCCGGGCGTTTCACCCTGACGCATCTTGGCCTGATGCCGTTGTAAATAATTCCGCCTGCTTACCCTCGGGCGATAGCCCGGTCGTCGTGGAAGTTTTGTTAGAAGGCGTGACGGTATCTACAAAAAGCGGGGGTTGAGCGCCTTCGACGCGCTTCCTGGCGATTGCACAGTAGTTCTCACTGATGTCAATACCGATAAACCGCCGCCCGGTTTGCTTCGCCATCTTGAGCGTAGTACCTGAGCCGCACATGGGATCGAGTACAATGTCGCCGGGGTTGGACCACGATAGAATATGATCACGGGCTAGGGCTTCGGGGTACATTGCGGGATGCTCAAATGCAAAATCATCCTTTGTGGTGTATCCTTTTCCGGTTTTATATTTCCATAGGTTGAGACGGCGGGAAAATCTTGGGACTTCCGTTTGCTTTCCATAAATAAGCTCACCGGATTTGTTGCGTTGACTACGTTTACCGAAATTCTTGCTACCAGCCCATTTGTTAGCCTTGTCTACTATTGGGTTGAACACAGCCGGAGAACCTTTTGAGAACACATACATATATTCAAAGCATTGCTGATAGCGATTGTCGTTAGATAATGGTTTCTCCGCAAAATAAAGCATAGTATCGTGCAAAGAAAAACCCAACTCGACAAAATGGATTGCTTGGCGAAAACTGGTACAGGTTTCTGATCCATCCTTGACCGCATCACCGACAACCCACACAACCACCCCGCCGGGTTTCGTGATGCGCCATAGCTGCGTAGCGATAGATTCAAAGTCGAAGGTATAACCTTCGTAGTCTCGAAGATTGTCATACGGTGGGCTGGTGACAGTGAGATCAATACAATCATCGGGCCATCCAGCCATGACTTCGGCGCAATTTCCTGCGATTACTTCGTTTACTGGTAACATCATTTCAGCCTTCTAACGTTTTATTCAGGGGCTTCGGCGGGGATAGCAGGTGGTGCATTGCTCAGGCAGGTAGCAGCCAGGGCAAGCTCCTATTTTTTCGCGAGACGTAGCCAAGTCGGGTGTAATTTTTGTTGGCAGAGCCGTGAGAGCTACATAATCAGATGCGCTGAATGGTTTTCCGAGAGCGTGATAACACGAATTGCACAATAAATAATCATTGCCTTCGTGAAAAGCCAGCCACATAAGCGCAAACTGAAATTCATTATGGCAATGTGTGCAGGTTCCGTTTTCATCATCTTCGTGCATTAGAGACTTCCTTTCAGGCTTGCTAACGGCCCGCGGTTCACGCGCCAGCCGATTTATTTTCCGAGACATCATTTGCCCCGGTTGATTTGCTTTTTGCGGCCACGTTTGCCCCAGCCGACAGGCTGGTCGCTGTGCTACCGCTGGTTAGGTTGCGTTTATCTTTCCATTTGTGTAACCATCGCTGCTCTTGTTCCTCCGAGCCACGATACAACGGATATGGACAGAGCTTATCATGTGGATAGCCAGCCTGAGTACCGCATAAGCAAATATTCATGTCGTACCTTTCTTCTATATTTCTCGCTAAAACACAATCATTTACCGCGCAAAATGACCACGGGAAATAGTGCATTTTATTATGCCACTCGTGCGCAAGATTTACAAAAACCATTAACCAGTCTGTTTTCAAGACAATCTCTCATTCGTTTGTCTGGGTGAGCGAGTGTGTCACGGCTTTGCGTTTCTCGCCTACCAACGGGGCCGGGCATCTGGCCTTGCGGTTACAGCCACCCAGGTAGCAACCTAACGGTTTATTCATTTGCCGGGCGGGTTTGCAAAAATACCCGGCATATTGAATTGACTGGCCGCAAAGCGCCGCGGCCTATCCGGGCGACTAGCCCGGTCTAATGCAATTTTGGTTAGGTGCGGATGCGATAAATCACCAACCCCGCACGAAACACACGCAGATTCAGTATCGAGTTCGCATAAATCAATGCCCAGACTGGCTTCGTATCGCTCTCGCAGTTCCGTCAATGGCAGCGGCGATACATTGCCGCCCGACTGATCCCTAACAATGGCGTAATTTTTGCGCACTGGATGATCTCTCATTGCGGTTTCCCAGTTTTCAATTTCTGCGTATCGTTCAGGATAATTTATGAGAGTGCGCAACCAATCGCCCTGCCCCTGCTTGACGCAGACGCCACCACAATTAGCGTGAGTGTAGCCTAGCGCGTACATTCTAGGTGGCTCAATGCACCAATCGTAGCGTACAACATCCGCATATTTACGGTATTCGATGGGCTTCCAGAGTAATGGATAGTCAACATCCCAACCGCGGGCATTGTAGTTTTTTGTAGTAGCTTCGCAGCGGTGAATTTCTGAGAAATCATAGCCAATGTGAATTGTTACCGGATCGCTGATTGTTTCCAGGTATGCAACAAACGGTTCAATTTTCAATCGGAACGTGCAAGGTGCAATTTTTTGATTTGCTATGATTGACTGATCCGCAAAAACCTGATACGGCGTGCGACCTTCTGCTAGGGTTGTTATTGGCATATTCCAACGGCGGCGGCAATCATCCATGAAGCGGTAATTGTCTCCGTCTTCGATTTTTGTATCCATGAATACGATTTCAACCGCCGATTTTCCATAGCGATTGATAACGCGCTCAACCGTGAGCGCAGATGATAAGCCGGTTGAAAAGCTAATGATGTGTTTCAAAATAAGCACCTAACTCCGATTCTCCTACTCCCCGCGGATAACACCCTTCTCCCGGACATTATCCAACGGACTCACAACCCCCGCCACACCCCCGGGGCGCATCACATGCGTGTAAACCATCGTCGTCTTCACATCCTTATGCCCCAGCAACTCCTGCACCGTGCGGATGTCATACCCGTCCTCCAGCAAATGCGTCGCAAAACAATGCCGAAACACATGCGGAGTCACCCGCTGCACCACACCAGCCACCCTGGATGCGCTGCGTACCGCCTTCTGCACCGTGCTCTCATGGATATGGTGCCGCCGCTGAACGCCGCTCACCGGGTCCACAGACTCATTCTCTGCCGGAAACACCCAAAACCAGCCCCAATCCTCGCCAATCGTGGGCTTCTTGCGCTCCAACGCATACGGAACCTGCACCCCGGGACGCTTTCGCTGCCGGTCAATCTCGTGAAACTTGCGTGCAATCACCATCTGATCAGTCATCCACTCGCACAGGCCGCGCGGTAGCACCGTCGAGCGGTCTTTCTGACCCTTGCCATCATGCACAATCACCACCCCGCGCCCAAAATCCACATCCTTGATTCGCAGCCTTAGCGCTTCGCTCAGGCGCATCCCGCAGCCATACAGCAAATGCGCCACCAAATCCTGCGGCGAACCTGCTACATTTTCCAGCACCGCCACCGTATCGGCCTTATTCAGCACCACCGGCAGCCGCTTCCCGCGTTTGGCATAGGCAAACCCCTCCACATAACCAATCTCCATCCCCAGCACCTGGCGGTACAAAAACAACAACGCCGCCAGAGCCTGATTTTGCGTACTCGCCGCCACGCGCCCATCCACCGCCAGATGCGTCAAAAACTCGCCAATTTCTTGCCTGCCCATCTGCTCGGGATGCCTCAGTTGATGATGGCGCACAAAGCGCTTATACCAACGCACATAAGCCTTCTCGGTCTTCAGCGAGTAATGCCGCGTGCGGATTTCGTTTCGGATGCGTTCTTCAATCGTCATCGCTCACCATCTCGCCTGTGCCGCCCGCACCAACTCCGGGCTTTCCAGCACCATCGCCCGCGTCTGCTCGCCACCCGGCGAACAGACCAACGGCAACAACGTCCACAGCGCCACATCGCACACCGCCCGCGCTTTGCAGTTGGTACAACCCGAGCGCCCAACCTCCACACTGCGCACCCGCCCAGATCGCCGCCGCTCATAGCGTCCCCGGCTCTTGCGGTTGCGCTCATCCGCGCATGCACCGCACCACAACTGCGTCGGCGTGTTTTGTGTAAACGCCGTGCGGCACGTATCGCACGCCCACGGGCGCGGGAAACCTTTAGGCGGCATCGCCAGCCCCCGCCGTCATCCATTTCAAATCGGCTTCCGTCACCATCAAATAATCATACTGCGCCAACCACGCCAGCGTAATCTCCGACGCAAAGCGCCCAAACCGACGCAACACCATCTTCGCCATAAATTCATACAGTCTGTTCATTTTGACCGGTTCCTTTAACGAAGAGCGCCCGCTCCAAATACCGCTAGCACCTATCGGGAACCGGTCAGTTCTTACGATGGGCCTTTTGCGATACTCAGAGCGGGCGCTCTTCGTACAATGGTTATTTGATTGTAAGTGTACGTCAGGCAACAAAAAGCCCATCCGTAAAAGTGAACTGACCGGTTCAAGATTCAGTATAGCAGAACTCAACCACGCGGTCAAGAGCATCTTAACACGCCCAACCCACCTCCCCCTCCGCCTGTGCAGCCCCAAAATGCACATCCGTCCATACATACACACGCATACATACCTATACATACCCAAAATCCTGTGTCAAAACCGCCTGTAGTGCCGTTGCGCCCCCCTCCGTCAGCACCCGCTCCGAATTCTCAACGCCCGGGTATTTATCCATCAAAACGCCCGCCGTCATCCAATAATCAACAAACTTCTCGTAACTGCCCCGCGTAAACGGCTTATTCGAGCCTGTCCAATTGCCAATTGCAATGCTGCCGCCGTTCAACGCCACTCGTATCCACTGCCTCAGCACGCGCTTATCCACCGGGTAACGGTGCCACAACAAAGACTTGCCCCCATTCGTCTTCACTTCCAGGCGCACCCGCTCCGGCCCCGACGCTTCCTCAGCTTCTTCCGCTTCCTCCTCCACCATTGGGCCGTCGCCCTGCGCCATCTTGCGCAACGCCAAGGCCACCAGTCCCGTCAACAAAACCGCCACCGGCGCCAGCCCCGCCAAACACCCCCAACGCCACACCTCGCGCCACATCGCCGCATCCGCATCAGCCCGTGCCCGCTCCGCCGACGCATCCTTGTGCATCTCATCCAAATTTGCTTGCATCAAGGCCACATAATCCAGAGTTGCCGAAGGCAGTGGAGAAAGCGAAGGCAGCGGACCCTGCTCGGTGGGGACCGGCGTATAAGTGGGCAACGCCGTAAATGTGGGATATGGGGTATAAGTGGGATATGGGGTATAAGTGGTGCCCGTAGGTTGTGCGGTAACACTGGCGACCAATACCGGAGCCACAATCGCTGGCTCCGTGGGGGATAGAGTAACCGAAACCTGCAACTCGCGCAGGGTAGCCGTCTCATGGCTACCCATGCCAGATGATGGCGTCTGCCCCTCCCCCGTCAACCACATCCAGCCGCCATACAACACCAGCAACACCGCCATCGCCACCATAAAAACAACCGCCAGGCGAGCAAAAATCCGCTCCAGCAAAGCCCGCGCCATCTCCCCCGGCATAATCATCGCATTTTCCCCCGATACAACCAAAACACACCCACCGCCACCACCGCCAGGGGCAGCGCCGCCAGCCCAACCAAAATCAATGCGGGCAAATACACATCATAAATCAGGTTTATCAGCAACGTGCTCGCAAAATTCTTCACCTTAGCCTCCAAAAAACGCAACTGCAATAATCATCAACACAAACGTACCCACCGCCAGGCCCAGCGTCAGCAACAGCGATAAAAACGCCATCCCAAAACTCTCGCGCTGGGGATCATCATCCGCGACCCAGGCGCACATCAGCTCAGGAGAGTTGATGTCACCGCGCTGCCTGCTAACCACTTTTCCGCTTCGCGTCTTCATACCAGCTCCTTTTCTCGCCACATATCGAACACTCAATCTCATAAAACGTACCCACCAACGGCCCACCCATCAGCGGCAAATCCAGCAACTCCTGCGCCGCCCACCCCTGCTGCCCGTTCATCACCTGCGCCGTGCGAAACAAATACAACGCCCACACCCCGCTGTGATACACCAGCCCCCCCAAAGCGTGTCCCTGTGCACACCTCCACGCACGTATCAACGCCGCCCGCTCCCATTCTCACTCACCACCAAATAATCTCTCTTGGCATACACAGACCAGTTGTAGCTCGTCCTTTCCGGCTTGCCAGTAAGTCGCTGAATCTCTTTCGTACTCTTACCGGCCAGTTTCCGCTTCCATTCCGCCGGTACATCGTGCCATGTCCGCCATTCGCCGAAAATCGCCGCGTCCTTGCCGTCAGTTTCCGCCGTTTTCTGCGCGACCAGTTCAGCTTTCCGCAACTCAATTTCGGCCAGTTTCCGCTCATGTTCATACTGGCGCTTAATCGCATTCGTCTCGCGTCGCTGCCGGGCGGCATCATCTCGGGTAGCGCGCGCCTCGCGTTCCATGCGCGTGCTCTGCGACCGCACCGCCACCGTCACCGCACCCACCACCGGCAACAGGCTCAACAAACCCTTATAAACCTTCACCGCACCGGCCTCCGGCGCAATAATCACATTCGATAGCGTAATCACAACCAGGTAAAACACGCCCACACCCACCACCAGCGCCAGCGGCTCCTGCGCATCATCTTTCTCCTTATTCCTGCGCCAAAAGCGCACACCCGTTTCCACCGTCGCAAAGCCCAACATTTCAACCCCGGCCCCAATCACGCCCGCCATCCACGGATCCCACAGCATAATCTGCGTCATGTGCAGCCAGGCAATATACACGCTCGGCAGCGGTGCCAGCAACGGCCCCAGCGCCGCCGCCACATCGGCAAGCCCCTCAATAAACCCATTTACACGCCGTCCAGCACCGTTCATCACGAACCACCCAACCTTTCACCTTTAACCTTCAACCGGCCACCCTCCTCCGCCGCCCGCATCACCTCCGCCCCCAACCGCCCCGGCTCCAGGCGCCGCTCAATCTCCACCTTCTCCAAATACCGGTTCAGGCAATAAATCACCACCAGCGCACTCTGCTCCTTAAAATTGCGCACCTCCTTATCGATCATCAAATACACATGGCTTGCCACCAGCTCCTGCGCCTCAGGCTCCAGCCGCATAAACCAGCTATACGCCCGCCGTGCCATCACATCCGAGCGCACCCCGCCCGGCTTAATCCGTGCCCGAAACAACGAGAGACCATTCCCATTTCGATTAGCTACCATCGCTCACTCCAATCCAAAAATGATTCGGCAATAACGTCTGACTGGCGCGCAGCGCCATCCCGTCCACAGCCTTTACAGCATCCGCCAGCATACCGGGATGCACAAAACACACCGTCGGCGTGGCCCCGTACTTCCGGGCATAATACACCCCCGCCCGTTTCACTTTATCCACCAGCGGGCGTTGCTGGTCGTTATCAAACCACAGCATCCCAATCTCCATCGTCATCACTCCGTTTCGCTCGTTTTCCAGAACAAATGTATAAACGTACCGCCATTTTTGAGTTTCCCGGTCACCTGCTGGGCATCGATCCCCAGCTCCCGCCGAATCTTATCGGCGCTCAGTGGCCCATCCCGCCGCATCACCGCCAGGTTGCACATCCCGTTCGAAAGGCGCTCATTCAGCACCACGTCCACGCCAGCCTCCAACAACGGCATCAGCACAGCATACGCCACCGCTACCCCCACCGCCGAATACAGCACATCCGTTCGCATAACCTCAGGAGCTTTGATACCACTCATCACTCAATACCATCCAAATCCCGGTCGGCACCCTGCACAGCCGTCTCAGCCAGGGCAGGCCCTTCGCCCGGCCCCACCCACATCCGCCGCACCTGCTCCCCATCGTCATACACCGTGCGCCAATTCTCATGCGCCGCATACACCCGCAGCGCATCCAGCAACCGCCGGGCCAGCTCCCGCCAATAGTGCAGCACAAATTTCAGGCGGTTAATTTCATCGCCCATCTCATCAACACTCATTTTTTTGGGCATTGGGTTTCCAGATATTGCTCAACTTGCGATAACTGCGAATCATTGAGCTGAAAATATTCATCTTTTTTGTGAGATTCTGCTGGTAATTCGATACCAATAGAGCCAAAAGCCTTCACAATATCGGTATAAAGATAATTATTTGCCATTTTGGTCAATCTTCGGTTCATTTTGTCGATATTTTTCATTATTTTCCCTTGTTTTTGCGCACTTTGAGCGCACATTATGCACACTTTACGAAATCAATCTTCACAGGCTATTTAAAATTTATGGAAAAAAACATAAAGAAACTACACAACGTGTGAAGTGCGCTGTTATTCTCGTATAATTTGCGCATAGATAGCGGTTTTATTGTCAAATAGTTGTGGGTATATTGTGAAACATTGTTACATTTCATCAACAATTCACTCCCGTGAAGATGCGCACTTTGTTTGGGGGTATAAGCGAAATAAAAATTTTTTTTCATTTTGGGCCATCACCCTGTTTAATGTGCGCATCTTCACGCTAAAGGCCATAGCGCAAGCGCAGGCCGTGCAAACGATCTTTGTTTAGCAGCATATATGTGCCATAGGTACGATGTCGGCCATCAACCACAAAACCAAACGTGCGTACTACATGCCCAATCTTTTTGCCGCTTAATTCATTATCGTTTTTCTTGGGACTATTACCGCTTTTGCCGCCATCGAGCGCAATTTGTTCATTCATCAAAATATTGGCACGCCATACAATAGATCCGAAATATAACCCAATCACAGAACCATCTTCATCGTAGATGGCAGCTTCGTGGTTGGGTTTCATCACTCTCGGAGAGCCTTCGCTCAAATCAATCCATTGGCGCTCTTTATATTCATTGCGCAAATTTTCGTCGGTGCTAATATCAATAATCGCTTCCAGCGTGCGCGCTTCCGTTGTCATTGCTCTTTCAGCCACTTCATATTTCATAAAGTTTTGCAGCAATTCTTCCACATCGGCTTTAACTTTTGGATCATCGGCCAGCTTCATCAGCCCAGCCGTTACCTGTTGTAAACGCAGCGTGACGCCTTTTACAAAATCCTTGTCGGTGAAAATGTGTTTTTTCCATGTTCTTAATCGCCATGTCAGCAGCCGATTGCGAATCTCCTCGGCTTCTTCGTAGAACACGGGCGGCAAAATAGAAGGTATTCCGAATTCGGATAATTCAATTTCGTCTACGCTAACAGTTTCATGTGTCAGGCAGCGGCTTTCCAATGCTTTATCCAAAAAACGTTTGCGGCTCGAAATTAGTTTTGGACCATATACTTTAAAAGTTTCCTGTTTATATCCCTTTTTGCCACCCCCTTCACTGGAGCGCAGCACCGGAATGCCACGCTGGAAGCCTGTGAGTAAAATCGTCATAAAATCGTTATATGTCTCTTTATTTTTGGTGTCCACTTCGTCCAGAAACAGCGTCCCCCCCCACTCGTCCAAAATGCGAAAAATAGGGGATACGGTTGTCGCTCCGCCCGTTTTGATGAGTCGATAGCACAAATACCCGATGCGCCAGATTAATTGGGTCTTTCCGCTGCCGTAGTCGCCCAGCGCTCGTAAATAGGGCACAATCGAAAATGCGTCATAAACCCATGTCAGCAATACATAGTATGCAGACAACCGGCACCATTTCATATCTGTCCAGAAGAAATACCGTTTCAAAAAGCTATAAATATCATCTACTAATTCGACTGTTTCTTTTTCTTCGCCCAATTTACCAGGCACAACAATCGTACATTCTTCTGGCTCCATTTCGGCGTAAAGGTCCATAGCTTCAATTGGGGGTATATATTCAACATTGCCAATCGTCAGACTTTTGGCTTCGCCAATTACGCCATCCGGGTCACGGTACGCAAATCCCGGTGTATTGGTCTCTCGGTCAAAAACAATCTCTACCATCCACGTCCCTACGCTGCCATCCGGGCGCTGCTCATGTATTTTTTGCCCGATAAATTCAACAATATCCAGCGATTCCTTTTCATCTTCCTCTTTGCGCTCTAGTTCTTCTTTCTGGCGTATTTTTTTTATTTGACGATCCAGCCATTGCACACCCTTGCCGGTCGCGTCGCCAATATCCTTACGATAAAAATCATATTCTTCCCCCAGGCGCTCCGACAGCTTCACAATCTTCCCCAATATATACTCCTGGCGTAGCAACGACAAACTTTCCAGCCCCTGAGTGAGATACAGTACATAAGGCTCAGAATTATCCATCAATTTGCGTGCCTGTTCTCGCTGGGCCTTCACAGATGCGTTCTCGTTATTTTTTTTCGTTGGCTCCAACGCTGGCACCAGCTCCGATTTGAGCATATCCTGCAGCCAATCATTCGCGTCTTCGCCATTTTCCTGATCTACCGGAAAAGTCAGCACTCGCACCAGTGGGCCAATCCCATCCCCAATCCGCCCTATCGCCTTCCTGCCAGTTTCACCGTTATCGGTGCCCGCAAACACGCGTTTGACATTTTGCAAATGCTCTTCCACATCTGCACCCATCCCGGCGCTAACCAAACATTCACAGGCCACGCCCCACTGCCCCCAGGTAATCCCATCGGCAGGTCCTTCGGCAATCACAACTTCATCAGCGCTGGGGTGGTACAGATGGTTAAAATAGCGCGGGCGCTCCCCCACCAGCACTTTGGGTAAATTCCAGCTTTTATAGTCCTTATCGGCAATCAGCACCCCCTCCCCCGCACCCCCTCCCCATTTTAAGTTCCGGGCAGAGAAATACACAATCCGCCCCCGCTCTACGTGTGGGTACACCAACCTGGGGAAATCCAGCAACCCCCAAATGCGCCCTTTCTTTGCACTCTCTGGCAGTTCATCAAAATTGACATCGTACTTTTTACACCAATCACGTATCCCATCTACCCCACGGATTGCTTCCAACCCCAGAACAGCCACAGCAGCAGGAGCAAGCGGGTCATGTTCGTACATGCGCATCTCGCCCCGCAAATCTTCTTTCAGTTCCGGTGTGGCCCCTGTGAACCCCAACCGCGCCTTATGGATAGTCTCATCCGTCCAGCCCCGCCCGCGGGCATACGCCACAGCAGCAGCATTGGCCCACAACTGCTTTCCGAGCCAATTTCCAACAATATCCCACAACTCAGTCCGCTCCCTGAAAGCCACAGCAGCAGGAGAAGCGCCGCGGTTAGAAAACTCAGGCATGGCTTCGCCAGCCAGATCAGCCACAAAACGCAACGCTTCCATGAAGACGGGTCTATCCCCATAGGTTTGCACAAATGTAATGTGGTCGCCAGTCCAGCCCTTAGAACCTTCATCGCCATAATGAAAATAGTTGCTGTGCTGCGGGCATATCACCAGGCTCTTGGGCGATGTGGCCCGGTAATTCCCCCCGCCATCCTTCCTGAGAGAAAATCCGCATTTCTCTACCACATCCGTGATGTCAACCTTGCCTTTTACCCGCTCGATGAATTCGTTGAAGTCATTTTCCATAGCTGAACCTTTTCCTGTAAAAATTTGTGCAATATTTTCCTAAAGACGTTTTCTTCAAAAATGCTCGGCATTCACAGCGGCCTGAGCGCGGGGTCGGCCAAAACCCCGATGAAAGGTACACCCCCCCCTACCCCCCTGTATACCCATGCCTTATGCGACATCCCCGCAGGCGCTTACACACCCCAGGGGAGCGTAAAACCAGCCTGCCACACGCTCAAAATATCGCATAAGGATACTTATTCGACACACAAGCCGCCTTTTCTGGGACACAGCCAGCCACGCCACGCTGCGCCGTGAAAACGTGAACATTGCGATTCTCTCTGCTACTGCCTTAACTGATACAGCGGCGGCGTGCATCTGGCTACAACCCTTCGGCCATGCGCTCGAGGTCGGCATAGTTGGCTTGGTAATAACGCTCTGTTGTGGACTGGTGCTGATGCCGTGCGAAGTGCTGCACAAACCCCGGCGGGTTGTTGATTGTGCCATCGTCATTGACGGCCAGCCTGCGCACGAACGTATGACGCAACCAATGCGGCGTGATGTCGTCACAGTTCTCGATACGCGCATCGACTGCCAACTCCTTGATGCGCCGCTGCATGGTGCGAGCGGTCACATCGAATATAAGCTCACCATCCGGCGCTATGGACAGCCACGCACTGACGGCTGCACGCGCTTCGAAATTCAGCGGCAAGATCGCATCGGTGTTGCGCTTGCTGTTTCGTATTTCGACGCTACCACTACGTTCGCGCAGCAGTAGATATTCGCGGCGCATGTTCACAACTTCACTCACCCGCAACCCGGCATAGAGCATCAACGAGAAGGCTGCCCAATCGCGGACTGCCGCTTTGCGCTCGGCTGTGCCCAGACGGGCACGGTTGACGTTGATTTCCATCTGTCGCCGGAATGCCCGAAACTCTTTGGGCTTGAGCCAATAGGGCGGCAGGGTGCGCTGATCTTGCTCAGGGACGCCATGCAGCGGATCCCCCATAATGTAATTCTGCGCTCGGGACCATATTGCAAATGCGGCCATAGATGCCCGGCGACGGTTCCAGGTGCTGGCCTTGACACGCGCCTGCTCGATACAATAGCGCCTGTATTCGCGCACATCGGCGCCCACCAGTGAGTGCGGATCGAATTGGCGCTCGTTGGTGGTCAGGAACCAATCGGCGTAGATGTTCATGTCGCTGCTATAAGCGCTGATGCTGTTGGGCGCCATACCCTCAGTTTCGAGATAATTACGGAATTCGTTTTGCCAGTCCATTATTCACCCTCAATTTGTTGTAAAAATAGCCAAAAATACACAGGAACACCACCGAGCCTATTGCGGCAGTCCAAAACGTCTGCGAATCTTTTACAAATCCATTCAAAAACTGTCCCAAATTCACTGGTCGTCTCCTGACTATGCTATGCTTGTAATTGAGCGGGCGGGATTCGAACCCGCAGGGACCTTCAGCACAGGAGTAAAGCAGTCCCAGGTTTCTCCTTTTTGTTGCAAGCTCCTATTTAACCGCCGTCCGTTCGGCTTCCGCTCGTTAGTTACTGCGGCGAGTCGGTCCCATCCGACTCCTCCTCCGCAGAGAGCACACGGCAGGCTTCGAACCTGCGGCCTGGCCCTTACGAAGGGCCTGCTCTACCAATTGAGCTACGTGTGCTGATGTTGACCGCAACCCCGCCATGCAGACGCCTATCCATGCGGCGGGGTTGTGATGGTTGTAAGTATTACGTGCGCTGAGAGCGCAACTATGCGTTCTGCCGAACTAAATGTTCGCCAAATAAATCATCAAAGACTTCTCGCATCGGTCGCGGGTTATCGCTCTGCGCCTCCAGAATCAGCGCGGTATTAAACAGACTGGCCGCGTCTGGCTTAATAACAATGGTTTTATGTGGCGGTTTAACATTGATATTTATTGATCGTCCACGAAAGCGGCGTTTCATAACACAATCTTCCCTGGCGGCAGGCTGCAATTTGAGCCGCCGTTTCCAGCGGCACGTAGACGATGACCAATTCGACTTCCATACACCATGCTCACCACCGTCCTCCTCACAAGTCCGGCCTGATTGCTCTTACTCGGGTAAATAAACTGGCTCATCTAACGCCCATATATGCGGCTTCAACACAGCCAAGACTTCGTGCGCCCAATCAAAACGCCAATCTCGGTGATACAACAAAACCAGCACCACATCCTGATACAGTGGTTGCTGGTTTCCTTTTTCCCATGCCGATATATTCTGTCTCGATTTCGCGCTCATTCCTGGAACGTGCTCAAACAACACTTCCCCGAATTGCTCCTGAGTAAGTTCCTGCTCTTCTCTATACTTGGTTGTGATCGTTGAAATATTCTTCATATTTGATGGCTCGTCACCTGCATTAACGTATCGTTTATGAACGTGGACAAAGTATACACAAATATAAACCCGTTGTCAATAAGTATTTACAGATTGGCAACGATTTAATCAATCAGCAATTATGAAGCTGGCAAGGTAAATACTCCAGACCCCCGCATATTACGTGCTATCGCCCATGCTTTGCGCCGCCCGGAAGAATCGATATTACGCGCCGCAGGCATTATGCCACCACCGCGCGAAATGAACCCCCTGCTTGAAGAGATTAACGAGTTGCTTAGTTTGCTCCAAACCATCACCGCAGACCGGGACGACAAAACAATCCTTGCCGAAATCCACTACTACTACCCGCCCCCCGAACTAAAAAAAAACGCTGATATAAAAACTGTGCCTATGGGCCATGCGCCCGTGGGGGCCCTTGTCTATAGGCACAGTTTCATGCTTTCTCTAAGGAGCAAACGCAACCCATAACAGGTGCGATTACGTGGCGGTCAAAGTCGTCTAAGGGCATAATATCGGAACACCACTTTCAGGTTTTATCCTAAAACATCACCACTTGCTGAACAAAGCCAGTGCCATACTCAACCGTAAGTATTGGGCGATCCCCCGGCGTTGCATGATCCGATGATCGTATCGTCATAAATTCAAACGTGTTTGGTGATGCGGGCGGGGGATCATTGTCATAATCAAGACTTGATCTCAAACTGTAATAGGTATTCCCCGTTTTGCTAACCCACCCCGTATTGAGATTGCCGCTTACATACTGCGTTCCGGCTACTAATCCAGATGTGTTCTGCCAAATTGCATCATCTAATGTCCCAGACAGACAATTATCATACGCCGCTTCTCTATTACCAGACGCTATTGGGTCTTGACTTGACCAATCTTGTTTCACAATCTGCACATCTAAATTATTACCTGTTACTTGTACTGCTTCGCACGTCAATTTTAGGTTGACCTGGGTAATTGTATCTCCATCTGGAATAGATGATGTATCAAATTTACAGAATTGACGAAGAATGTGAAATGTAGTCGAGTACGAATACGCTCCTACGCCGTTCGCCGCATCGGATGTACCATGCGAACTAGCCGTGCCTCTTGCCGTAGACCAACTAGAACTTATGCCCTCGATATACCCATCTGCCGTATCACCGCTAAAATCAGGGTCAATGGTTAGCGGGAATTTCGCCAACTCAATATCAATAACCAATACACCAGTGTAAATATACTGAGATACGCCCACTTTTTTTGCATAACGTAATGTCTTTAGACGACGCCCGCTATCGTCATAGCTGTGTGGCTCCGGAAACACATACTCTGCAAAGCGCGGTAATTCTGAAACAAGACCATCAGGAAGATCATAATCAATCAACGTCTCGACACATAAAATATCACCGGATATAGCCTGCCCGAAACCCGCCGGAACAGAATTGACAACAATATTTTGCTTTATGCCATCTTCTTTTAGAAAAGTGTGCTCGCTAAATAACCGTGTTTCGCGAATCATCGTATTATTCGCTACAACCCCACTCGGTAATACAATCAGAGGCGTAAATTTTTCTTGACGTGGCCTATATATCCCAATCCGTGTATTTCGCTGGCTATGCCGCAGCGCCATAATCGTGCCGTCCAAATCAAAACGTGTTGCAATTCCGGGAGCGCCGTATTTACCTGTGCTGCTATCTAATTGCAATCTGGTCGATATAGGTTTCCACAGACCATCGGAATCGCGATAATGACAAGGGGCGCCGGTAAAATGCGCCCTCACACGCCCGCGACCCAAATCGAAATGCAAACCATGCCGCGCCCGCCGCACAATTTGACGTCTCGAATCATCGCTTTTTGCCAAAAAGTCATCCGTCCAGCTACTCATGTGTTATAAAATCCTATGGTAATTGCGCAACGATTGCAACAGTTAATCCATTGGGAGCTGTGCCGCTGTGTACAGCATCAACGTCAACATATAACTGGTCGCCTGTTGCAAGGTCGTCGTTAGCCGTATTGATTACACCGTCATTGGCGTAATATTCTGCGCCGATAGTGACTTTTGTGCTCATTACATCTACATCTGAGCCAGATCGCCGTCGCCGTAATTGTATATCTGTCGTTCCGGTTACGCCCTGCGTATGCACAAACGCATAGCAATCAACGATATTCCAACCGTTCAACTCCGCGGTGATCCCTATGCCAATAGTCCCGTCGCCAATAGAAACGGCTGTATCTGATTGGGTGTGCATGATCTCGATTATCCGTTTGCCGTAATCGCTGCCCGCTAATCCGCCTGGCGTTATATGCCTGTTTGCAGCCGTCCCGGTTGTAGTTTCACCGGCCGACGCGCTTGGTGAGTGCTCATCTGCAACAAAATCGGAAAATCCATCGTGATGCGCCCCGCCCGATATCGCCGCCCCAGCCGCGGCCACGTTAGTACCATCGGTTACATCAGCTCCATCCTCAACATTGAGCAGTGTTCTAGCCTGTGTCGCAGTGAGTTCCTCCGAATCGCCTGATCCAGCAGAAATGCGCCCCAATAGCCGATCTTGAGCCACATTAGAAACAACGTCCACCGTCCCACCCGCTGCGCCGTTCACCTGATCCCACACCGCCGCGCCCACGCTATTATCGGTGCAAACAAACGCATCCCCGCTAACCGTATTCACCCAATGCGCCCCCACCAAATAGCCATCGTTGGCATCATCGTTGACCGTAGGATCAACCGTATCCAGTATCGCATCCGCCCCCGCCACATCATTCATCGTCGCAAACGGATTCGCCCCCGTAGGCGAGTTAGCGCTATCCATCGCATCAAGCTGATCCGCCGAAACATGATACCCATTCGTTGGCGGGTCATCCAGCGCCAGATCAGTGGCAATATCGCCGCGACTAAACCAGATGCCCTCCTGCGCCGTGACCGTTGCCGTGGCTGTTTTGACTTCAATTTCATAGCGATAATCGGCTTCCGAGAGCGCGCCCGTATCATCCGGTGCAGGGGTTACATCGCCCGTATAATCGGTGCCCAAATCCCATTGCGTGGGGTGTGTGGAGAGCTTGATCTGCACATACAGCGTGCCATCCACCCGGTTGCGGATGTACAAACGTGCCTCGGTAATATCCACAGCCGCAAAGGGATGCGTAAACGGGATGGTGCGGCTGCTATGCCCGCCATCCCCGCGCTGGTAAGTAATATTAACTTTAGTGGGTATATAGTCTGTCATATCCTACTCCGCAATATCATCATAAATGGGCTGGCAATGCGATATTCAATCGTCAGCACCGGCGCGTATGCCGGGTTGGTGGCATAAACATACAGCGCACGGATGTCATCGTAGCTGTTATATTCGTCAATCATTACCATCAGCGCATTGCCAGCTACCCAGGTGGGTTTGTCAAATATGCCTTGCAACACAGATGCAATCTCCGGCGTCTGCACGGCCTGCCCGTTGGACCATGCGGCTGTGATTTCCCATGTTACCGATGCCGATGTGCGCACCTTTGATGCGTGATCGGCTTTCGATGTGGGCGCACTTGCGTTGGCCACATCGTTAGCTTTGATATACACCCGCACCGTCTCGGTTTCGGCGTAAGCAAACCCATCGATATAGGCGCTGACAATCGATGCGCCACGCGGCACCAATACATTCGGGAAGCGGATAAAAGCATCCCAGTCATACCCGGTCATATTAGGGTATTGACCGAAATCGATCACATTCGTGCCAAAATCACCGTTATCGTTGCTATACCCGGCATCGCCACTGACCGTACAGGTGCGTGTAAATATCGGCATTATAGTTTCTCCAGCGTATACATCATCGTCCAGCCGGTCGTGCCGGTGCCAGCAACATCGCAGTCATGCCGAATCTCATCGCCCGATTGCAAATCCACATAACTGCTATTAAGTACCGGCGGCGTAGCCGCCGTGGTGGATGACTTCTCGCTCACATCAATCGTGATCAACGTCGAAAGAATATCCTGCGCGTGCCGCTCATGGTAAAGCTGAAAAGTGGGCGTGCCGCTGCTGGATACGCCATGCACCATCGCATGAGCCGCAACGATTGAATACCCATCCAGCTCAGGATGTATCTGCCAAACAAACTGATCATCCCCCGTCACCAACGCCGAATCATGCGGGATGACCGTAAACTGCAAATAATATCTCGGCGGCACATTCGTACCCACGGCCAGGTACGTGTTACCAAAACGCATCACCCACACAAACTGATTCAATTCTCGCAGCGCTATCTCATCGCCGTAGCCCTGCAAAACGATATTCCCCACCCCGGAGCGCAAAATCACCGTGCGGCTGGCGCTGGCGGGTGAGAGCCACGCAAACTGCCCATTACCTAGACCGCCCAACGTATCCAGGTAATCTTCCGCCGCGTCCGCTTCGGTATCCACCACCGCCCGGCCCACATTGCTCGCCAATGTGACCGCTCCGGTCGCAATCGTCACCTCAGCGCCATCAGTAATGCGCTGCGTGGCGTACAAATAGAGCAAATTCTGCACCATGTCTGTCAGCAAATCCGTTGTAATCGGCTGCTCGCTAGTCCACGGGTCTGGCAAACCGGTATTCCATTGTGCGGTCATCAAACTACCTCAAGTAATGTCGTTTCCATCCGAAACGCGCCATCATGCAGTTTGCGCATTCGGGTAATCCAGTAATCACCATCCAGGCTCAGGCGTTCGTGCTGCGCTGTGATCCGGTCTGCTAATTGCAGCTCAGGCCGCCCCGGCATAGAGACCGTAATCTCGCTGCCCGGGTCGCTTAGGCTGTCTCGCAAATCCTCAGCCAATGTTTCAGCCACGCTCAAATCCTGCATATATTGCGCAGCCGCATCCGAGAGTGTGTAGGTGCGCTTGCCGTTTAACCCAATCGATGTCGCGTTTTCGCGCACCGCCCGCACACCCCCCAGCTCTTGCAGCGGGTCTCCATCAATAGTGATCGATGTCACGGTTTCATCACTGCCGCCGCTGTTGGTAAATACCAGCGTCCCGCCCCAGGCATAGGCCGTCCAGCTCTGGATCGTAATATGCGCCCCACCGCTAAACACCGGGGTCTGCACATTCATCGCCGGTCGCTCGGCATAATATACCGTCAGCGATTTTGTATCGCCTGCCGGAACCGTTACCGTTTCCTGATAGCTGTAAATCTCCTGCGTGCTGCCCAGCGTCAGCGGTCGCACGGGCACCACAATTCGGTTACGCATCCGGGCCTGATCCCAGCCTTCGGTGGCGCTCAAAATATCGTCAATATCGGTCAGCGTCACCACGCTGGTGGTTTTGCTGGCCAGATGTTCCCGGTTTTCGAAGGTCAGACGGTTCATTTCATCGATATAAAATGTGCCGCCCTCGCCTGCCGCCAACGTTTTCAGGTGATTAAAATAGGATCCGCTCTCAAACCACGAATAAGCAACTTCGCCGCTGGTGGTATCAATCACCATGTCGCTGGGGTCAAGGCCAAACGCTGTTGCCAATATCGTCACCAGCTCGCTGATGGTTTTATCTTCCAGCACCGTAGATGTGGCATAATCTTCCTCGCTCATGCGCTTGCCACGGTCCCACCCCACCACCTTAACGGTCGTATCGCGGCTCCCGGCTTCCCATACCCGGCTGTAAAACACGCCCTGTTGCAGCATCTCTGTCGTTCCATCTGCCAGCGTCACGCCTTCCCACACCGTGATCTTGCGGTTGGCCACCAAATACGGCGCATACAACGAGCCAGAGTTACGGTAAAACACGCCATCCACATTATCCAGATACAACGTCAGCTTGTTGATGCTGGCATTGCCAATCGGCAGCGACTGGCCATCATGTTCGCGCTCGCTCAAAATCTCCCAACTTTTGATGCGGTCGCTCACGTCCACTGTCAGGCCCGCTTCAAACTCCAGCAATTTGGCAAAACTGGTAGGATGATTAACTTTTGTAATCACAATCTTGAGCTTGTAAATCTCGGTAATTGCGCCCAGGTCGTGATCCCAACTTTCGGCGCTGTTGCCGGTCACGCTCTCGGCCACCGTCCAGCCCACGCCATCCGTAGAATAAGAAACCACAAAATCCACCGGAATACCCAAATAGCTGTTGGCCCACCAGCGCAGCGTGCGCACATCCACCGGGCCGCCGTAATCCAGTTCCAGCGTTTCGCCGCCGCTGATGTCGCCATTCGCGTCGCTCAACGAGTTCCCAAACCAGCCTGCCGAACCCGTGCATGGATACAGGTCTTCACCCGGGAAAACCCGCTCATCGCCGCTGCCCGCCGCATACGGGTCTGCAATCGCATAGCGCCGCGTGCCTGCCGATTTAACGTTATCCACCACGCTTTCCTTCGGCACCACGCTGTTGTGGCCTTCATCTGCTGTAACCGCAATTGCCGCGCCAATCGTCTCATTATCCACCAGGGCAATCTCCACCTGGCTGACCATTGTGCGCTCATTGGCCGTTATCGCCGTCAAATACTCACTGGTTACGCTTTGCATAAAATCCTTTTGTGAGCTGTGCGAACACAGGTTTTTACTCCACGAGCATCACGGACGTGCATAGCACCCGTGAAGCGAGTTAGGAGTTTCGATGTCATTCTTCCACCACCACCATTTGCACGCGCCACGCATAATGCGGTGTCACCTGCGAGCGGTCGGCCTGAAAACTCTCAATCTGCACATTCACCGTTTCATACGTACCCAACTCCGCGGGCATTCTCAGCACCAGCGAACCGCCCGTCAAATACATTTGCTCCAGGCTATATTTACCCGTGGCGTAATCCACCACATCGCTGTCAAAACTGGGCAAATGACTCCAGGTCAGCGTCCAGCGCCGCTTGCGCGCAATAACATCTTTTTTCAGCGTGCCCTGATCGGTGCGGTCTTCCCGCTTCAGCTCAAAATATTGCGGCCCTTTGAAATTTGCCGTCACTGTCGAGAGCTTTTTCTCAGCGCCCTCTGTGCCCAGATAATAAAAAACGTCAGACATAAAGTCCACTCCATGAACACAACATTTTCACAAACTTCTCCGCTGATTTTCAGCCTCAATCACCGGCATCAGCTTATCCGCCAGCCGGTCTACCCAAACCGCATCCCCGATCATCGTATCAATCTTAATGGTGAGACCCCCGACCAGACCGCCAGATGCCTGCCCTCCAGCCGCCGGGGAAGCCCCAGCCATTGCCGGGACCATACCGCCCAAATTGGCCTGCATATTGCCCTGCAAAGCGGCGATACTGTTCTCCCAGCCGCGCGCAACACCGGCGCCCATTTGCCAGCCCACTTCCATCTCGAACACTTTAGAAGGCGAATCAATACCCAATAATTTTTTCGCCGCGCTCAATGCTGTTTGCGCCGCCCGCCGTGCGGCATCGCGGATAATCCCTAACGCTGCGCTGATGCCGTTGGCAATCCCCTGCACAATATTGCGCCCTACGCTCGGCCAATCGATGCTGCCCACAATCGTTTTCAACATCTCAAAATTAGCCCGCCAGGTATTATGCAAATTGGTAAAGAAAGTGCGCACTGCCTGTGCCGCCTGGTTGAGATAGTACATAAATATAAAACCAAGCATCCGCAGCGTTTCCATCGCTTGCGGCCCCAGGGCATAAATAGTTACACCCAACAACACCAACGCGCCCACCAGACCCAACACAGGGGCGCCAATCGCCATCAACGTGGTACCAAATGCCGTAATCACTGGCCCTGCACCGCTCACAACAGTAATCACGCTACCTACCGCGCTCACCAGCGTGCCCAGCATCATCAATAGCGGGCCAATTACCGCCACCATCCCTGCCACCGCCAATATCGCCTGCTTTTGTTCCGGCGTCAGTTCCTTGTAGGCGGCAATCCATTCCCGCAATAGAGCCACCGCTTCCAACGCCAACGGAATAAGCTCCTGCCCTAGCGCAGCGGCTTCGTTTTCTAATTCAGCGCGTAGTATCTTGGTCGAATTCGCCAGCCCGTCAGATGTAGCTGCAAAGTCACCCGCCAGTTGGTTGGTTTGCTCATAAATCAAAGCCAGCGCCGCCTGCGCTTTGGCCTGATCGCTAACTTCTCCTTCCAGATCACCCAGCCCCATCTCCAGCGCTTTGGCTTCTATCATTGCCATATTCATCTTCACGCCAAAGGTTTCCAGCGGGTTAAACTCGCCCTTGATGGCGCTCTGAATGGCATTAAATGCCTGACTCACATCCGTGTTGAAGATACTTGCCATATCCGCAGCACGCTCGGCCAGGTTGATCGTTTCATCAGCCACTTCGCCCAGCGGAATGCCCACATTACTCAGCATCGCCCCCATCTCAGCCGAAAGCTGGTTAAATGCCGCTTGGCTCATTCCCACCGACGTAGCCGAAGTCACGCCATAATCATGAATCACTTGCGCCGTCTCGCCAAAAATTACATTGACGGCGTTCATGCTTTCTTCAAGATCGCTGGCGGCCTTCAGCGCGGCAAACCCGGCGCCCACAATTGGCAGGGTCAATCCCGCCGTCATGGTGCGCCCGGCGCTCTGCATGGCGCTGCCAACCTTTTGCAAGGCCGCGCCAATATCAGCTTTCGCCCGGTCAATATCCTTATTTAGTCCGGTGGCATCGCCAACCAGATCAAGAACGGCCTCACCTAAACTACTCACGCTAGTTGCTCACTCCAATGCCCAGCATTATCAAATCGGCCTTTGTCGCTTTCTTTGCGGTCTGCATACCATCGTTAGCAATCCGCTCCCACTCACCCAACATCACCCTGCGGTTATCGTCTGTCATATACGGC
This sequence comes from Chloroflexota bacterium, assembly GCA_018648225.1. NCBI lineage: Bacteria > Bacillati > Chloroflexota > Chloroflexota bacterium. Next base: position 17,606 of record JABGRQ010000089.1, on the reverse strand, counting down.
ATACTCACCGCCTGCGCTAAATCCAGCTTGCCCTGTGCCGCATACTTTGGCAGCCGTACCAAATAGGCTTCAACCGCTGCCAGTGGCGTTTCGCTGATCTGCCCAAAACTAAACCCATAGTGATAGCTCAAATCGGCGTAGACCTGGCCCCAGTCCAGGGGTGTGTCTACTCCGTCGCTTTTTTTTCGTCAACATCCACCTGAATATTGGCAGCATAGTGCATCAAGATTGCCACATGCTGCTGAAAGCCCACGCCTTCGGCATCAGCCAGGCGCGGGTTCATTTGTTCTACCGCATCATGCACCAGCGCTTGCAACTCAACGCCTTCTTCCGGGCTTAACATTTCTTTGCCTTCCAGCGCGGCATAGCGGTCCATCAGTTTTTGCCACTTCATATATTCGGCTGGCCCAAACTCGCGCACATGCCGCAGCCGGTAATTCTTGCCGCGGTAATCAATACTGATCTCTTTATCTTGCCCAAACAGTTCATCCAAATTAAGCGCACGCGTCATTATGTCAATCTCCAATGCGGTGTTAACCCACAAAGGCACCCAAACACAAATTTCTTTGTGCCCGCGTGCCTTTGGGTTCAAAATCATCTAAACAGGCCCCTGAGAAGCCCCAGGTTAAAACTACCTGCCAATTTACTCCAGTGTAACCGGCTTTTATTACGTCAGCGCTTCGATATTTCCCTTGGCCCGCTGCATAGTATCCTCGGCCAGCATATTTTCGCTTGCGGAACAATGCGGCCAAACCATATACGCATACGCCGCCAATAGATCGTGCCAAATCGTGGTCAGATCGAGCAACGCCACCGCCGCATTCAGCTTTTGCAGCTCGTCGCTCATCACCTGCTGGATGCGTAACGACATCAGCCGGACGTCTTCCGGTTCCACCGCTCGCGGCTGGTCCCGTGTGAAAATAGCTTTTACCTGCGTTTGGGCTGGGGTGTTCATGGGAGTCTCCTTTAACCAAAAATCCACCACAGAATAGCGTTGCTTGGAGACTCCCATCTCGGCAGCGTCGCGGTTCTGTGGCGGACCTTTGTCCACGATATGAGTTTAGATAGGCAAACAGCGCAACCACAGCCTTAAACACAAGGCCGCTGCCATCGTTGGGGAGATGGGAGTCTCGCCCCTCAGTATAGCGCAAATTCCGTGCGGGTGCAAGCATCTTCGCCATCATCCCTTACCCGGTCGGGGCCGCATCCTGCATATCGTACTGCCCAAACTTATACTCGCTGGTGGCTTCGTCCAAATCCATCAGGGCTTCAAACTGCACCGGCACCATCACCTTGCCGTCCTTTTTGAACTCCAGCCCCATCTCGCCGTTGAAAAAGCCCCGCGGGATATAAAACTGGGCCGAATAGCTGGCGCCATAGGCCGATTGCGCCGTGCCACGGAACAGCATCGCAAACTCCGTCACACTGTTTCCCCGGTGAAAACCCAGCGTGCGGTAGCCAATCGTGCTTGCCCCGGCTGCCGTGTCCGTCACCGTCACACCGCCCAGTATCTTCGCCAAAATCTCCAGCGTGCTGCGGATAATATTCGTCTCAATCTTCAGGCTTTCCTCCTTGCGGATCGCCTTCAGTGCGCCGGTGTGCTGGTCAGCATACAACTTCTCAATCTCCTGGCTCGAAATCACCTTCACGCCGCCATCCGTTTCGCTAATTTCCGTCCAGGCCACGCCCGGGGCAGAATCAAACGACGGCTTCGCGGTTTCGGCGGTGGCCACATACAGCACCCCCACCCCACTCAATATTTCATACGCGTTTTGAATAGACATATTTTCTCCTCGCGGGAGCGAGCATCCCGCACATCAAATGACATCATTTGATGTCGATAATCTCCACGTAGCCGTCGGCCACGAGTTCCTCCGCATATTTGCGGTCAATAAAACCAACTTTTCCCGGCCCGCCCAGCCCGCCTACACCGCGGTGTGGTAAGACTTTTACTCGCACTTTGCCCGTTTGTTTAACCTGGGGCTTTTCAGTGCCGCTTATTTTGCTATGCTTGTCTTCAACCGGCATCACGGCCTTATTCTCACTGGTTCTTTTTCTAGCCATAGTTTTCTCCTCGCGCTGGCGAGCATCAAGAGATGTTGCCCTCACCCACCACCGCATCAAAAAACACCATCACATAATTCATCTCAATCGTAGGCTCATACAACTGCGAAGCGCCCGAAGCCGGTAAAAAGCTCTGCACCAGCGCCGTGCCCGCCAGCGTGCTCACCGTGGCCCGCTGCGTGTTACGGCTCACCGTCACCAGCGCCAGATACAACGTCATCGCATTTGCCGGGCTGTTGGCATAAGCGCGCAGCTCCAACCGCACGCGCTGTTCAGGGGCATAAATATCCGGCGCGCCGCCATCCATACGCACCGCCAGCCCGCTGGCCCCCAGCGTCCAGCCCTCACCGTAGTGATGCTTGCTGGCAATCCGGGTGCCCGTCAGCGCCGTCACCCCGGCCTGGCCCAGTAAATATTTAATCATCGCTTCTTGTGGTTCAATCATAAGCAGGCAAACATCCTATTATGAGCCATGCGCACGTCAAATTATGAAATCTGACGTCGCGCTATTTCTTAATCTTGTACTTCTTCAAAATCGCAGGCCAATCCTTTTTCGTTTCTTCCACCGCGTTCGTCAAATAATGATGCACTTCCGGGTCATAATGATCCTGATGCTGCTTCAACGCGTACACCAGCCCCGAACCAATCTGCAAAACAACCTGCAGGCCGCGGCTGGCCGCCTTCACCAACTTGCCGCCCATCTCGGCGCTGCCTTCATCGCTGGCCCAGTTATGCCCCGGCGTTGCCGTATGGATGCTGCGCTGCAAATGCCCGCGGCGCTTGCCATGCCCGCCGCCAATCACCCAGTGGCCTTTCTCATCACGCTCCGAAGGTCGCAGCTTTCGTTTAGCCCGGCCTTCAGCCCGCAGGCCAAACTCGCCCAACGCACTGGCAACATTCGCGGCCACCTCATCAACCACCTCATCACCGCGCCACGTCAATTTATAACCGTTACCCTTAATCGTTTCAGGAGACATGACGTATCCTTCGCGCTGGGGAGCATCCACTGCGACCCAAGCGCATGTCACATCAGGAGATGTGACGCAACCTGCTACTAATATGGCTGCTTTCCCGCCGCCCAACCCGGCGCGGCAGCAATTCATCAATCACATACGTCAGGCCCGGCTCCGTGCCGTCATCCAGCACCACATCCGTAATCCGGTCGCCCGCCAGCACATCTGCGCTGCGCTCAAACAACATCCGGTACTCCGTCACCACCACAAACTCGGCCTGCTGGTCTGTCAGCGTGCGCAGCTTCTTTTCGAACAGCCTGCAATGCACATCCGTATCCTGATCCGCCCAGGTATACGTCGGGTTATTATGCCCGTCTGTGCCGCTCTGGCTTTTGCGTTGCACCGTGCAGCGGTGCGTTAAGTGCGCTCCAATACCCATCAGCTACACCGCAATAAACATCAACCGGCGCATCAGCTTTTGGCGCTCGGCTTCCCAATTCATCGGGGCCGTATAACTATACTCACCGGCCACACTCTCCTGGCGCATCGTCGTGCGTTCCAACTCAATCCGCACCAGCTCAATAATCACGCTCTTGCGCTTCTCCCGGTCATCGCGGGGCACATACGCCACAGTCACTTTTTCGTCCCACTCGTAATAAACGCGCTCAATCCGTCCCTGATCGTGCCACACAAAAAACTCGTCATTCTCTGTCAGCACATTGCCGGTGGTGTCGCTCAGTTGCGTGTACTCCGTCAGCGTGGTTACACTCAAAATTGGGCGGTTGAGATAAATATTTTTAGCCTTCCCGCGCACCGTCTCGCTGATCGTAGTGGTCGCGTCCGTATAGGCAGCGCCAATCGCCGCCGTAATCTCCGCTTCCGCTCGCGCAATCACCGCATCCAGTTGTGTGTCTGTCAGCGTGGTTTCAATCAAAACCCGCGCTTCGCTGGCGCTTAATAGATTAGCCATCACAGCTCCTCAACATACTGGCGCACAATCGTGCGCACCTTTTCGCCGTCAAACGGCTCCCCAATCATCCGCTTTCGCCACAGGCCCACCGCAGTTTCCACGTTAATGGCCCGCTCCAGCAGCCCCAGCGTGTCGTCTTCCTGCAAAATATCCAGCGGGTACGCCATCAAATCAACATAATCATTCCAATGCCGGGCATACTGCGCCGGTTTACCCAGCGGCACCAAATGTCCCGGCACATCTGTGCCCAGCCCAACGCTCGGCACGCCCCGCGCCACCGCCATATATAAATACGTTTGGTGCGCCACCACCACATCCGCCTGATCAATCTGCCGATAGCCCGGCTCCTGGCTCCCCTGTACATAATGGATATTTTTATGCGCCACATGCCGCAGCCCGCTCTTCTCCAGGTCGTTAATATAGCGCACCGTCAAATCAATCTCATCCTGCACCGCCAACCTGTGCAGCCGCTCGAACCCCGCCAGGTTAATCGCCTGGTCAACATACGCGCAGCGGGGGTGAATGGGCGCATACAATACCCGCCGCGGCCTTTCCCGTTTCTGAAACGCCCTCGGGGGGCATATACTCCACCCCGCCACATGAATCGGCTTAGGGTATCCATACGCCCGCATCACCTCAGCCTGCCCCTCACTGGGGACAAAATGCGCCGTAATATGTGCCCAGGCTGGCAAAATATCGTTCACCACATTGGGCCGCCCGGCGTGCGGGTATACAAAAAATGCTTTCGCGCCTGCCTGGCGTAATTTCTCAAGGTGCCCAACCCGTCCCAAAACATCGTGATCCGTCAGCACAAACCCAACTTCGGGGATAATATGCTGGCATTGCGTCACAACCGTGCCCCGATGCTCTTGCTCCAGCGCATCAATATAGGCTGCCGCCTTTTTCTGGTGGTCGTAAACGCCGTATCTCATCCCGCGCACCACACGCCTTCAATGCTCAATAACCCATCGCTGTGATCTTGCCAGCTCATCTCATCCCGTTTGAAAACCGGCTCCAGCGTCCTCAAATAATGAGCCGTTTCCAGCCACCAATCCTGCGTCTCAACGCCCTTATGCGTCACAAACATCGTCTCATTACGAAACCGCCCGGCTTCATACGTCGGGTGCTGATACCAGTGATGCCGTTGCGCGTTCTTGAACATCAAATCCCAGCCAATCGTATGCACCGCCGCACATCCCAAAATACCGGCCAGGTGCAAAAGCTGCAGCCCCACGGTGCCTTTGCGCACTCTCACGCCCTTCCGCCAGCCAGCGCTCTCCGAAATCTCGCCATTCAGGAAACCATCGCCATATTTTCGCAGGCTGAAATCTTTCAGGTCGTACCCCCCCCGCCTGATGCTGATGCAATCGCACGGATCAATCCCATATAGCGGCAACAAATTAAAATTCCGGTGGTTCACCATCTTGAATGCCGCTGTGTTATTTGGGTCCAATACGTGCATATAAAGCGCTAAATGGTCATCGCCCGTCATAGCCCGGCTGTGGCAGAAATTCATATTCTCGCCCAGCATCCAGTAATCTGCGCCCGCCAGTTGGGTCATCCCGTTGGCCGTCAATATCACATCCGGCTCAATCTCGTCGCGCAGCTTTTCCCAGCCGTCGCCCGAGTTGCCGCCCAGCACAATCAACGCCGTACCGCCATAAAAGCGGTCTGCGTGCAGTGCTACAGCCCTGGGGTCGTCCGGTCGCTCAATCATTGCTCTCCGTTGGCCTCGGGGTTCCATCGCCCCAGTCCTCATAAATCCAATCGTCGCTCTTGGTATCAACAGGCGGCTTCGGTTGTGGGGGCATACCATTTTCTCCAATCATCTTTCGGTAGGCTGCGTTCCTGTGTTCCCGGCGTAATGTTAATCATCTCTACGCCATGCGCCATGAAGCCTTCATATAATTGATTGTGCCCGGCTTCCCACAATGCCCACAATCGGCTTGGGTTCTTGCGGGGCAGCATCCCGTCATCCCGTCCCCAGGCGTGCATACTATAGTCGTCCGAATGGTCCATCCCGACAATCAAAATGGTCGTGAAGCCCATAAAAAACGCCAGTTGCATCATTACATGCGGTACACATGCCCAGGTGATGCCCGGTTTGCTCATAATTTCTGCTGGCCAAATCGCCCGTTTGTCATACGGCCACAGCGGCCCTGGGCGGTGAAACCAGCGATAAAACATCGCTCCCTGCCACTTGTCCAGGTTGGGCGTGGGTATGAACTTGGGGATTTCTGCAAAGCGTTCCAGCACCAAATCGCCATACTCACGCCGTACCCGGTCATCAACGGCCACGTAATACCACGGCTCGAACGCATACCACTCGCAAATCGTGTTGCACCCAATACTTGGGTACTGCTCCAATAAGCCCATCGGTAGCTCGTTCAGGCTCGGCCCGTTGCAAATCACCAAACACGTCTCGCCCTGGTGACGTTGATAAAAGCCTGCCAGGGTATCAGGAAACCTGATACCCAGATCAGGTTTAGTCATTCAAGATATACTCCACCAGCACCTTGTATTTGCCCACTTGCGTGGCAGCCACGCCCGTGTGACGCACCCAAATGCTGCCGTTGTCGCCCACATCGTCAACACCCGATCCCAGCGTCAGCGCCGTTACTGACCCAACCGCCTTGCCGTTCTCCAGGTTTGTCGCCGCCACAACATCACTGCCGCCTTGCGAACTGCCAACTTTAACATTTGCGCCCGAAGCGTCTCCCGAATCAGATGCCTCCGTGTACACCACCTGCGCAGCCACCGGGGTTACGCTCTGCATGGAATGCAGCACCAGGTCATCATCGGTCGTGCCAGCTCCGTTATCAAGATTGAATTCTTTAGAAAGCACCTGTTTGCGCTCCGCAAAGTTCCACGCCGGAGCGGCCTGCGTGCCCGTATTGCGGTATAAATTGCCGTTGGTCGTATCAATTAGCAATGCGCCCACAGGGGCAATGCCCGCATACGTCCCGCTGGCTCCATCGGTTGGTGCGCCAGCATTATAATACATGCCATACGCCCCCTCGATAATCTTTCCACCAGTTATCACACTCATATTATCCTTCCTTCGTCCCCCCATCTCAATGAGACGGGGGGACCACAGGGGGGCGGTTTAGATGCCCGTAACTTTGCAGAATGCAGCCGCCCGGTAAATCACCAGTGCAACCCGCTCATCAATGCGGATGGCGTTCTTTCCTTTGATGAAATAATCCGAGTGCGAATCGCTGACCTTAATGGTTGCCCCCGCTCGGCGGAACAACTCCGAGTACAGTGGGAAATCACCCAACAACGCGGTATTCTCGGTGGCCGCCGTGGTCACAACAACCGGCAACCCCCAAATGCGCTCTGGCCCGGCTTCCGCAGGCGAACCCCAGATATAGATGCCATCCGTGGTGCGCAGCAAACGAATATCCTGCCAGTCATTCGGGTGGAACACAACCGCGCTGGGTTCTGCAAACCCGGTGTGGCGCACCAGCGTCATGGCTTTATAAATCGCATCCGGCACAGGGTCAGAACCTTTTGCCTGGCTCTGTACGCCAGATTTCACCAAAAAGCCCGTCAAATCGGGGGCCACGCCCGAGCCGCTCATCAACTGGTCTTCCTCTACCAGCTTCAACATGGTTGTCAGGCGGTTGTCAATCAGCGAGCGCATACCCGGCACATCGTCCAGTTGCTCGTCGGTCACGGGCAAAAACTGGGCAATCTTGCGGATCGTCTCGCTGCGTTCGGTGTAGGCCAGCGCCCCTTCGGGGTACTGTGCGCCTTCCGCCACCGTGTCGGTGCTGTTGGTGAAAGTGGTCTCTTCCATATAGACCACCGCCGCCTGCCCCCAGGGGGTATTCGGCATCAAATCGGCCACGGTTGGGCGGCGGTGCGCATACGGCACCATCTTCCCGGTGCGCGTGCTTTCAGGCGCAAACCCGGCGCCGGTTTCCATCAGCGTTTTGAATGCAAAATCTTCGAATTCAGCATAAACATCACGCCCGCGCTGGCGGCCCTTATACGCCTTGCTTTCAGTAAACATTTCACCCAGGCTCTGTGCCCGCGCTGGGGTTGGCTCTACGCCGCCTTTTTTTCCATCCGGCAACGGAAGATCCATCGCCACACGCTGCGATTCTTTAATTTCACGCTGGTTGTTCTGGTAAATCAGGTCAAGCTCTTTGGCCTGATCCAGTTCCTTGCCCAGGCTGGTCATCTCATCTTGCAGCTCACGCGCCTTCAAAACATCCTCAGGCGACATCTGGTACTTGGCCTCGTCGCCATCCATCACCACATGGTCGTCAAACAAACGCGCCATTTCATCACGTTTGCCGTCCAGCAATGCTTGTAATTCTTTTACGCTCTTCATCTTAGGTTCACTCCTTGATATTGCGCCTCAAAACGCAAATAATGGGTCAAAACTTTTTGTACTTCTTCGTCCGATGCTTTTGTAGAACATTCGTTCAAAATAGCGGCGACCTCCGCCTGCATCTGGCTCAATCGCTCTACAACCGCATCCGATAGTTTGCGCTCTTCCTGGTCTCGAAAAGCCTTGCGGTCTTGCACCCGCTTTACATATTCGCTCAGGGTGGTCGCCACCCATTCCGAATGCTGCGTAAACGTCATCCCGGCCACCGGGAAACCCTTCACGCCAGCCGTTGCGGGGTTCATGCCCCAGTTCACATCAGAGATGTCATATAATTCGATGTCTTTCAAAATGCGCACTTCTCGTTCTTCGCCTTCGCGCTTCTGGCGCTCATACTCATGCACATCATACGCATAGCTCATCTCGGTAATGTCGCCTGCCACAATCGCCTGAAAAACCCAATCAGCCAGCGGCACGCCTTTATAATATTGGCGTGTTACCAACGCCCCGCCGGTCGCCTCCGGCGCCCAGGCCAGCACCTTCTCCGGTAGTTCCTCGCGCCCCACCTCACGAATCGCCTTCAGGCTCGCAATCGGCGGCGAATAGCCGTCATGGTTCCACAAAAAGCGCACCCGCTTGCGCTGGCCGTCATTCAACCGCTTGCCAAATGCCCCGTTTATCGAAATATCCCGGCCATCATCCATATTGCCATGCACCGCAAATACCCCGGTCACAGTCCGGCTTTCCTCATCGATCGACTTCGTAAAAAAGGGTAGTTTTTTATATTCCACGATTTTTCGCTCCTGTATTACTCGTAGTACGGCGCATAACATCGCACACAATTGGGATGCTGCAACGGGTTCTTAATCCCGCTTGGCCCCTCCGCCGGATGATCATCCAGCGTCCAGGCCAGCGGTCGCACCTGTCCATTAATCCATGTGCAGTTTTCGTTGCTGTTATCAAATCCATCATCCAGCACCATCACCTGCTCCACGCCTGCACCCTGGTACCGCAATACCGAAGCCGTGTTCTGTGCCGTGCCCAGTTCTGTGCGGGCAATATTCTCGGCCCGGCCTTTATACGTCTGCTCAATCACATCCCGTATTCCGGGCATCTCATCCGTGCCGCGCACCAACTGATCTATACTCCAGCCGTTTTCAGCACCATAAGCCAGCGTGTCCCGCAAGGCCTCTTTCGTCGTCGCCGTAATCTCAACTACCCGCCCGCCCGCCATACTCGCCAGCCCTGTCACCAGCGGATCGGTAGCATCAAAAACCAGCTCCACACCCAGCGCCGCATTCCACGTATCCCAGCTCAAACGGGCAACTTCCACGTACCAGCGCTTGAGTAAATTTTCCAATTCAGCGTCATCCGCCGCCGTCACAAGCTCTGTCACCACCGGCAGCGCTTTCGTGCTCACAGTTTGTTTACCGCCGCTTTTCTCTAATGCGCTCGCCCGCTCTACCACTCGCGCCGCCAGCCCATCAAAATACCCATCCACCTGCGTTGCCATCTTTCCTGTCAGCGCCGCCCGTTTCCTTCGCAGCGCCACTCCAATCCGCTCCGCAGTTTTAGTACCTTCAACTTTCAACCTGCCAACCTTGTCACCGTTTTGCCGCTCTTCCTCCGCTGCAATCAATTCCGGGTCATTCTGTCGTATCTGTCCCCTCGGCACCCAAATACTCGCCAGATTTTCCTTGTACACATTGTCTGCATCATCGGCGTCAAAGCCCAACGCCTTGCGATACTCTGCCCGTGTAATCCCGCCCCGGTCAAACATTTGCCCCAGTCGGTTTTCAATTTCCGTTTGGCTCTCTTGCAGTGCTCGTACCTGCGATAAATCAAAACGGATCACGACATCCTCGGCATAACCAATTTCGCCCGCCATGCCTTGCTGCACTTCGCTCGCAAACGAACGCCACAGTGGCACCAGCGTTTGCATCGCCAAAGACTTATTGGCTTCTTCCATATTCGTAAACGTGCTATTTTTTAGCCCGGCCAGCGTGCCCACCACCGCCGGATGAACATGAAACGCGTTACAAATCGCCGTATCCGGCCCATCCTGCAGCGTGCTGAATTCCATATCTTTCAGCGTCCACGCCAATTGTTGTATCGTCTGCCCAGACTGCAAAAATGCAGGCGACCCCCGGTTCTCGCCGCCCATGCGTTCCTTCCACATCTTGCGCCAGCGGGTGGCCTTTTCGGGGGTCACTTCCTCCCCTTCAACAGATGTCACCGCAATCGGCGGGGTGGCGTCATTTTTCAAAAACGAATAAATATAATCGCGGATCTCGTTACCAATCTTCACATCCCCGGCACTGGCTACAAATGCGCCCATCCCGCGCTCAGGGTTTGCCGGGTCTACCATCCACTTCCAATGAATCACCTCCGTTTTGGGAATCGCCACGCCCGGGATGTCGTCAAAACGATCTAGCTTCCACGGGTTATATTGCTCGCTATCGCCCAAATCCAGCACATAATAGGCCACCAGCCCGTCCGCCGTAGAGCGCCCCCGTATCGGTCTAATTTGACCATCGTGGAACGGAAACAACGCCTTGACGCGCTCCGCCTGATCTCGCTGCTTCCACAAATACACATTGCCACCCAGTGGAGCATAGGTAATCACATATTGGTAGAGTTCCACCTCCCCCATATCGGGGTTGGGCTGCCGCATCAATTTGCGGTACGCGTGCCCCTGGATGGGTTTATAGTCATTCAGATCGCCCCGCTCCCACGCCCACATTTCCGGCTCTGGGAATGTGGATTGCAGCACCCACATGCAAGCCGAAGCCGTGGTATTTTTCTTGTAGGCATCCTCAACAACCGACTCAAAATTGTCAAATATCGAAAGAAAATGACGCTGCCATTTGGGTTGCAAAGGCATATCATTTTTACGTACGTCACCTTGTGCGCTACGCCCCAGGCGTTCCAGAATTCTGATAGCCATTAGTAAAATCCGCTCTCCAGTACCGGCACCGCCAGCTTGTTAAACGCGCCAGAACTGGCGTCGCCCTGATCGGTGTATTTGGCGCCATTACTAAACGCCACCATCTCGGCAACATAAGGCCGGTTCCAGCCGCCCTGCAGCAACATAATCCCTGCGCCCTCGGCATGGTCCGCCAGCGGATACGCCCGCTCTTCCTTATTGCCCTTACCACTCACCGTTTCCACTCGCACACGAAACCCGGCCAAATTTCGCACCGTACTCTGTGCGCTTTCCTTGCCGCCGCTACCCGGTTCCTGCTCCAGCCACGTCACCGATTTTGTGCCAAATGCCTTACGGTCACGCTCGGCGTGTTGCAAAATCTTGCGCTCGCGCTCATGCGGCGACCATTGCCCGCGGGCCACATGCAAAATATAAAACTGGTTATCCTTTGTGCGGCACATCAAAACACCGGCGCTGAATTTTCCACCGCCTGCCGTGCCCGCCTTGTCCCAATAGCGCACAACTGCCGCAATATCCTCACGCTCAGGCGCCTTGTCCGTAACCGAAAAATACTCTTCCCGAAACCGTCCGCCGCTGCGCATATAGGGCTGCTGTTGGTACAGGCTCGAAAAACCGTATGGATTCACCGAGCGCTTGGCCTCCAGCTTCTCCCGAGATTGAAAACTCGGCCAAAGCACCTCGCCGGGCTTGCGCCCCATAGGGTCATGCAAATCAACCCACACGCCCTTTTCCATTTCAGCTACCTGATATTCCTCAAACGTCATCCCGTCGGGCACGTTGGGCGGCTCCCAAATACCCATCAGCGATAACACATGCCACCTATCAGCCTGGGGGTTAACCGCCTGCTCACGCAGCAAACGCCCGCTCAAACCATCCGGGTGCCAGCGAGTTTGTGGAATCACCACCGCACCGCCGCGTTCCAGCCGGGTATCCACAACATCCAGATACCAATCCCAAATATCATTCCGGCGCCCCTCGCTCTCGGCCTCTTTACGATCCTTAAACGGATCATCAATGTCAAAATAATGTGCGCCCTCGCCCGTAATCGAACCGCCAGCGCCCGCCGCCCAACTCTTGCCACGATAGGGGGCGGCCAATTGCCACTCCTCAACCGCCTGCACATCACGGCTCATCTGCACTGGCTCGGCTTTGCCAGCAACATCGCCAAATAATGCCGAATACTTTTGGCTCATCACAAAGTTGCGCGCATTGCGGCTGTTTTTAAACGCCAACTTGCCGCTGTAGCTCGTTGTAATCACCTGCAAATCCGGGTTCTTACCCATCGCCCACGCCGGAAACAAGCGCGAAGCCAATAATGTTTTCCAATAGCGGGGCGGCATAAATATCATCAACCTGCCAATCCCCTGCTCGCCGCCGGTCATAATATAAATCAGCACCTGTTCGAGCGTCCTACAAACCAGCTCGTGAAAGGGCTGCATCTCCAGCCTGCGGTGCTCTGGCAGCATATAACGCGCAAAGTCGGCGAAATTCTGGCGAGCCAGTTGTCGCCGCGCGAACTCCTGCGTATACAGTTCCTCACGACTCAAACTATTCGGCGTCATTTTCTCCTGGTTCTATCGCTTCATAGCGTGCATATTTGCGCAATTCATCTTCCGGTACATCGCTCAAATTAGCATCATCAACAGCCACCGCATGATCAAGCTGAGTGCGCGGCTGGTAGTCGCGCCGCATTTCCAGCTTGAGTTTCAAATAGGGGAAAAATTTATAATCATCAACCGCCTTGCGAGATGCCTCAGCCAATATCTCGAAATCTTCCGCTCGGCTTTCCCACAACGGGGCCGCCTGCAAAATCGTGATGGCATCCTGAATATGGGGGTACTTCTTGCGCCACACATAAATTTGTCGGGCGCTGGTTAATCCAAGTACCTGTGTCGCCAATTCATCCAGCGTTTTCGGCCAACGGTCAATCTTCGGGCTGGCCTCCCAGGCCACATAACAGGCCACGCGCCAGTTTTCAAACAAATCAATAAGCTGCCAATAATCCATCAGCCACTTTGGGGCCTGGCTTCTTCCATCTCCATCCACGTCCCACTCGCGGCTTTCCAGCACCCGGCGGGCATGATCGCTGCGTTGCGCAATCTCGGCAGGCAAAAGAGCGCTATCCTGGTCATCGACCTCATCGATTTCCAGCCCCAGCGCCAACTGCTCCATCGCGTCCCAGCTAAATTTTTTCATACTGATCTAATACTTCCAATCCGTGCCCGCATCCAAACTCGCCAAAATCTCAGCATCGCTGCGAGCCTTATAATGTTTGCCGTTATACAGCGCCTGCCCATCATCAATCGGGATAGCGCCAAATTGCGGCTCCATGCCGCTTTTTAAAACCACTTCGCCAATCCCCTGCTGCCAGTGCTGGCCCCGTTTATGTCCGGGTATCACCCCATCCAGGCGGCACATGCACCCCGGCGTAAACGCCGTAATCGCCCGTGTACCATACTGCGTATAAATCGTGCGTGTGGCCGTCTCACGGCGATGGATATGCCCAAACACCACCGGCAGATCCCATTTTTGCGACATTTTCCAGGCCGTAGCTCCGGGGGCCGCTGCAGCCACGTCACCGTGCGTAGCCGCAAAAACATCTTCGATATAACACTCCGCCTGCGGGTATCCCCCAAACCACTCAATCCCCATCCCGTCCAGCCCCAGCAAGCGCCGCATACTCAATGCGTGGGGGGCATTCAGTTCCCGCGCCGGGCGCAGCCGGTAAGCTTGCTGCATTGAGCGCACAATCGTATTCTCAGGCCGAACATCATGGTTGCCCTCCAGCGCCTTGTGTTGGGCGTGCGGTTTAGCCTGTCGAAACCGTGCCAGCCACCAGGCCGCCTCACAAATTGCCGGTTGCGTGGTTTGATAAAATTCCGGCTCGGCCTGAAATTTGTCGCTCCACTCGGCGCTGTCCAGCAAATCGCCCAGCCAAATGATGTAATCAAAATGATTACGCGCCGCAATCTGCAAAGCCACATCCAGCGCCCGGCGGTCATGGAACGGCTCCAGTACGCCGTCGTCCAGCCCTTTGCGATAACCGATATGCTGATCCGCCAGCAGCAATGCCCGTCGGATGCCGCTGTAATCCGTGGCGGGGAGCGAATTGACCGGGGGCAGTGTCACCTGCACCGGCTGGACGACCGGTTCAAAAGCCTCGGGGTGACGCTCGTCAAAGCGAGCTTCCACACCCCACAGCGGGGACGTGAGAATTTCACCCGTCTCGGGGTGCTTTGCGCCCACCGCCCATTTATTGGCTCGCCACCAATAAGGCCGCCATACCTTAAGATCGGCCTTGCTCTCTTTTAGCAGCGCATCCAGAGAGCGAACATCCGCGCGTGTGGCTGGGTGGTCGCCGCTCCAGGCGTCCAATATCTCGGCGTCTGTATCTAGCGGCTCAATCCCGTCCGGTTTATCCATTTTGTAAAGTTCCTACGGCGACGCCAGTACCACCGCGCCCGTCAGCAGGCCCCAAATCAGGCCAATCACCGATGCGCCAAAAACACCGGCTATAAAAATCAATCCCCGATACACGGGCCACATGATCTCGATTCGCCGGTGGTTTACGTCTACCTGCTCCAATAAATCCGCCATCGCTGCCAAGACCAACCGCATCAAATGATCCGGGTCTGGCGGCTTCTCCGACCGCAATAACGTGCGTATCTCGCCAATCAGCGCCCTGTTTTCCACAACTATGCAGCGCGCTTCGGAAATAGTTTATTGACCATGCTCTCGATATTTTCGTAAATATCGCTCAGGTCCATTTCAATCCCGGCCTGGTACAGTTCCCGCTCGATTTTGTCAAATGCAAAATCGCGCTTATTTTTGATCTGTTCTGTAATCCCAAGCTGCTCAGCGGCGCGCACTGCGTTTTCAATAACCACATAAGCCCGGTTCATGTTGGTCTCGCCAATTTGCGCTTCCAGGCGTTGCAAATATTTATCAGCAATTCGGAACAAGCGCGGCAGCAATGTCGCCACCACAAACGTCACCACAACCGACAAAATCTGATTGACAAGCGACATCCATTCAATTGGCGCTTCCGGTTGCGCGTCCTGCAGCGGAGAAAACGCAAACGATGCCACAACCAATAACAAAATAAAGAAATAACGTCCCTTCATCACTTGCTCCTTTAACGCAAAACGCCCCGGTGCATAAAACACCGGGGCGCTCAACTCCCGTACTACCCCATCACATACCAGGGTTGCCATAATTTGTCAATATAATTTTAAGCTATTGACTCCTTTTTGTCAAACGTCTTTACCGTTTTGTCCAACATATTGTCTAACGATTAGCTTGAGCCGTGCGCGGAGCGTAGCGGAGCGGAAGCCGGGTCATTTGCAAGTGTTGTTAGCCAACTTTTTAGACATTCAGTGTCACAAAAATAGCAATCTCTTTTGATTGGCGGATAAACTCTAACTGAATAAACCGAATTTGACGTATGCGGTAAACTCTCTGCCAAAAGATGCAAACGAAAAGCGGGCATTTGAGCGGTATTAGTAATATCTTTGCCGCAACCATCACAGGTTATTTTTACTTCTCTCATAAGACTCCTTTGTTAGCAAGGTGTCGGGCTAACGGTTTGGGTTAGCCGTTTGTGGGGGTTGAAACGCTCAGAACTTACTAGAACGCGCAGCCCCCACAAATCGGCTACACCTATTGTTAGCGCGCCCTCCGATTGCGACGACGACTTGCCTTTGCCATTTTGCGGCGTGTCTTTGATTGCGCTTTGCTCTTGCGTGTGTAGCCAATGCCACGCTTTTTATGCGCCTTTGATTGAGTTGGCTTGTTGAAGCTATTGCCACCACGCTTGATACCTAATCCTTCGAGTAATTTTTCAAAATCCATTTTTGCCTTGCTCCTTTGCGCTTACGCAGCGCGCTAAGCGTTTGAATAAGCCGCTTGTGAACCGCTTGCTGTTATTGTTTTTAGTTTAGGCGGTACGGTTCACAAGTCGGTTTTATTTGATGTTATGTTTTTATAAACGCTATCGCCATCTGGCAAAACCAATACGCTGCCAATAATGCTATCGCTATCTGGACAAGTTTGAGTTTTCGGTCTAGATTTGTATCTATGGCAGGATTTTTGCCTCGGCGCACGCGCTGAGATGGATGATGTCAGGGGTAGCTCTCACTAATGCCTACTCCCTGGTCACGCAGCCAATCAAAATCAGCCTGCATTTCGATAGATTTTGCGTGATTGGCCGCGATTTCGTTGTAGGTTAGCGAATTCAGAAACCATCTACCGGGGCTTGGCTGGTAGTTATACCCGTCATAATAATAATACCCGGTGTGGCTTTCGCCACTTATGCGCAATTCGGCCTTTTCCGTGGCGTCCTTTGATGAGATGTCATAGATAGTTGGGTCTATTGCCATGGTCTTCTCCTATAAAACATAACGGCTTTCTTACCGGCTTTGGCGGTTTGACCTGTGAACATTGCCCACCAGAGCCGTTGATAGTTTATAATCCCCGACTTTCGCGGAGTCTAGCCAAAGTCGGGTACAGCTTAAGTTAGGAGACGTGCGGCAGATACTTGATGCACGTATGACCGCCTAAAACAATATCTCCAGGGTCAAAATCAAGCGGTGTTCGCATTTGCTCGGCCAGATAATTTGCAGACAAATAAGCATCAGCCAAGTCACGAGCTTCCGACATTATGCGATTTTGTTCTTGGCGTTCGTAAGCGTTTTGATGTTCTTTGATTTTTTTCGCTAATACCTTAGAAAGCTCAAGAGCAATAGATATAACAATATCGCTATCATCATTGCGAACTGGAACGCTCATGGTAAATCTTGATGAACCATCACAAAGCCCGTGTAGTTCATCTGATGCTTTTTCGTAAATAGATTTGTTCATTTCAGGCTCCTAACGTTGTATTTAGCGGCGCAGGGGATCGGAGTAACGTTTGCCGCTAATAAGCTCGCAGTTACTCACTAGGCATGTAGCCGTGTGAATCCCCTGCGTCCGCTACAATATTTGTTAGTGTTGCCGTGGGCGCAACTTTGAATTCAACGACCCACACCCACGGATTGCTTTCCCAACTAAAACCACGCTTTGCATTGATGCTGTCCCATAACCAAATAAAATCATTCACTGCTAGGTCAAAGTGTTCACCGGTACAGCCTTCAGCAATGGCATCATCTTCGCTGATTTCCTGCACACGCTCAACGCGCACATACACAATATCGAGAATGATACGGCACGCCCAGCGTGGCATGAAAATAGATGGCCGCCAATTATCACCATGATTACCGCGTGCATCCATCCATTTGTATGATGCTTCCTGCGTGTTCTCGATTTCGATAAACGCATTATCGGCGCGATAGCGAA
>JABGRQ010000088.1 GCA_018648225.1 Chloroflexota bacterium | reverse complement strand
AGAATTGCTAATTGATCTACAACAGTTGCGCGCCCGTCTCGAAGGATAGGCAAGCCGTTTTTATGTGAAAAGCAAAAGGGTGTGCAAGCGCACACCCTTTTTTATTATCGACGTTGCTTGCGCATTCGTTTGGCAAGCCGTTTCCAGGCTTCGGTTGGATTCTCGGGCCGTTGCGATTTCCGTTCGGCCTTGCTGACCGCAAAAGCCATATTTTCAAAAATTGCGCCGAGCGGAGAATCTGGATTTTCGAGGGCTGGTGGGGTGCCAAAGTTAATGGCACGCACAAATAAGTCAGATGCATGGGGGATCACCATGCGAATTTCGCGCCCCAGACCGGCCTCGATATCCGGTTTGGGCAGCCCCTGGCGTTCGAAAATCCAGTTGAGAATCAAGTGTATCTTTTTATCGTCATAGCCCAGTGTGTCGAAAACTTCCAGCGCCAGGGCGGTTGAGCGCACAGAAGCCAGTTCGGGAGCCAATACTACAAGAATTTCTTCAGAAATATCCAGCGCAACCAGCGCCAGGTCCGAAAAAATATGCGGTAAATCAATCACCACATAATCGTAACTTTGCTGCAAAATCTCGACAACACGCTGAACTTTTTCCGCGTCGACCAACTCGCTCTCTTCCACGCGGCGGGGGGCCGAAAGTACCTGAACGCCACTGGGATGTGGTCGCAACGTTTGACCGATGACTTCCTGGTCAATTTCGCCAACATCAATACGGGCGAGATCAGCCCAGGTGTTCCGCAGCGGCAAGTTCAGCATCAGCGCGGCCTGCCCGGAGGTCAGCGCCAGATCAACCAGCGCGGTTTCTTGCCCCCAGAGTTGTGACAGCCCGACAGCCAGATTCGAAGCCACGGTCGAGATGCCCACCCCGCCGCGCAGTGAAAATACAGAAATCACTTTACCCAGTTGTTCGCGCACCTGCAATGGAGTCGCCGGGGTGGCGGCGCGGCGCAGCAACACACTTACGCGGGCAATCAACTCATCCGGCTCATAAGGTTTGGAGAGATAATCATCAGCGCCAGCTTCAAAACCTTTGATTTTACTTTCGAGATTATCCAGCGCAGTCAGCAACAAGATCGGAATTTGGGCTGTTTTGGGATTTTCCCGCAAGCGTTTGCAGGTTTGGTAGCCATCCAAATTTGGCATCATCACGTCAGAGATGATGAGATCAAATTCCTGTTCGTCGGCTTTCAGCAGCCCTTCCAGGCCATCGTTTGCAAGAGTGACTTTGTAGCCTGCTTTTTCGACGATTTTGGCGTGTAGTTTTTGACTCAGTAGATCGTCTTCAATTATCAGAATATTCTGGTCCATCTGGTTTGCTCCTTGCGGCTTTGTCAGCAAGTGGGATTTCCATTTACATTATACTATTGGATTGGCGAATTTTACTTTTCTTGACGCTACACTCTGAATATGCTAGTATCCTTTTAAGATTTTGTTGTTATCATCAAATCTTTGGGTATCTTTAAATTACTCACAACAGTTCAGCAAGAATGAATTCTAAGGCATCTCCCAGGCGATACCAAAACCAGACCTGTGTTGGTCTAAGAATTGCACCCTTTGGGTTAGTATATTAAAGGAGCCAATGCAATGAAACTATATCGAATATCATTTGTTTTTCTGGTTATTATCCTGACTTTGGGTTTAGCGGCTTGTGAACGCTCTGCTTCGCCTCCCCCCGCGGGCGCCGATGAAACGAATATAGATTATCCGGTGGTAGACGAAAATGCTACCCTCGCTCCCAAAGAGCAGCTTGTAAATATCTCAACACAAACGGCGATGGCCGCCGAGGGTGGCGCAATGCCCGCTGCTGAAGTAGCCGAAATGGAAAACGCCGCTCCTGCCGAGGAGGCAGCTCCGGCTGAAGAAGTAAAACCAACAGCAACTCAGGAACCCGAAGCAGCTCCGGCTGCTCAACCCCAGCCAGAACCTGAAGAAGAGAAAGAAGTCAAAACCAATTACGAAGTTCCAAACAGCTATACTCTGCAGCCTGGCGAATTCCCCTACTGCCTGGCGCGCCGTTTTGATGTTGCTCCGGCTGCGTTGCTCTCTGCTAATGGCCTTTCTACATCTTCTGTAACCTATCCCGGCATGGTGCTGACTATTCCCACAAACGCTGGAGCCTTTAATCAAGGCGCGCGAGCGCTGCGCCAGCATCCCACCAGTTATACGGTTTCGGCTGGCGACACGCTTAATTCCATTGCTTGCCTCTTTGGTAATGTAGATCCGCGCGCAATTGCCTCCAAAAACGGATTGAGTGGCACCTATACGCTCAATGTTGGGCAAGTTCTCCAGATACCGTAACGCATTCCAGATTTACTCAGTTTGTCACCAAAAAGGGTGTGTGGGTTCCAATAAACTCGCACACCCTTATTTTCTGAAATATTATCGGGAGTTATGAATGTTTGAAACGCTTCAATCTGTAAATAAATATCAAGGCCGGGCATTTTCGGTGCGCCAGGATCAAGTGCGCCTGCCGGATGACCGCATTACGCATCTGGATATAGTTGCGCATAGCGGCGCTGTTACCATTCTTCCGCTGGATGAAAACGAGAATGTCTGGTTTGTGCGTCAGTATCGTCATGCCACAGGCGAAGAATTTCTCGAACTCCCGGCGGGGACGCTCGAAGATGGAGAACCCCCCATCGAGTGCGCCCGGCGAGAACTTCAGGAAGAGATTGGCATGGCCGCTGCGGATATGCAGAAGTTGGGCGAATTTTTCATCGCTCCAGGCTATTCCACCGAATATATGTACGTTTACCGGGCGACCGGCCTGATTCCCTCGGTGTTGCCCGGCGACGATGACGAATTCATCAGCGTGGAGATAATCCCGTTGCCTGAGGTGCTGCAAATGGTGCGTGCCGGGCAATTGCGCGACGCTAAAACCCTGGCGGCGCTGATGTTGGCTACTGTGATAGATTGATATTGGTTCTTTCGATGCTGACGGGCCAACCCCTGCGATTCCCAAAGAACCTTGATTTTTCTCTTCCCTTTTATTTTTATACATGATATAATGCCGCGCTGCCCGCCCACAGAAGGCACAGGGGCGGCTTTATTTTGCACTAAATCGGATATATGCGTATTCAAAATGCGCAAATCCGAAATCCATTCATAAGGTTAAGATCATGACTGATTTGATAAAAGCAATCGAAGCACCGGTAAATCCTAACGTACCGCAATTATTCTCCGGCGATCAGGTAAGCGTATTCTTGCGCATTAAAGAAGGCACCACAGAACGCGTGCAGGAATTTAAAGGCACTGTGATAGCGCAGAGCGACACCGGCACCCCCACCTTTACCGTGCGGCGCATTGCCAGCAATGGTATCGGCGTAGAGCGTGTTTTCCTGACTCGCTCTCCCCGCATCGAAAAAGTGACTGTCCATCGTCACTCACAGGTGCGACGCTCCAAGCTCTACTATTTGCGTGAACGCACTGGCAAACGTGCTCGCCTGAAGCAAAAATTCAGCAAATAATCTGATTCGGTTATACCATTGATTAGAAAGTGAGGGGTGCAGCAAATCATCGCTGCACTCTTTTATTTTTAAGCCTATGACTAAGAAACCCGTAATTGGCATTACGACCCACCGACATAAAAACGAAGCTATACGCCCGCAAATTCTGATTGCAGAAGATTACCTGACCGCAATCAGCAACGCCGGAGGCACCCCAGTGATGATTCCTCTAGGGCTGGATGATGACCAACTCGACGGCATCTTTCCACTGCTCGATGGTCTGCTGCTGACGGGCGGCGGCGATATTGACCCGCAAAGTTATGGTGTGCAAACTCAATCGCAATTGATGCTTGTAGACCGAGATCGTGACCGCGTTGAAATTCAAATTACCCACAAGGCCCTCGATGTAGGGCTTCCATTTTTGGGCATTTGCCGTGGACATCAATTGATCAATGTCGCCCTGGGCGGCACACTCTACACCGATATTGCCGACGAAATTCCCAACGCGTTGCAACACCGTTTTAGCGGCAAGTGGCCGCGCGATCATTTGGCACACAGTGTGAAAATTGATTCGCACAGCCGCCTGGCGCAAATTTTAGGCGCCGATCAGGTGGAAGTGAACAGCATCCACCATCAGGCCATTCGTGATCTGGCACCTGGGCTGGTTGAAACTGCCCACGCGCCTGATGGTATTATAGAGGGTACGATTCTGCCGGGGCAGTCCTTTGGGATCACTGTGCAATGGCACCCCGAAAACCTGCAAGCATACGAACCCATGCGAGCGCTCTTCCATGCCTTCGTTGAGGCAGCGCAAGGATAGCAATTGATCACACGAAATTGGTTCAATTTTTGCTGACTGTACCTCATTCGCCAGATCAATCCAGATTGAACCAATTTATCCAGTGATTCATCCTAGAGAATGAACAATAACGCGCCGATTGGCATCTTCGACTCAGGGGTGGGTGGCCTTTCGGTATTGCGCCAAATTCGCTGCCAGTTGCCCGCTGAAAACCTGCTCTTTCTCGCCGACCAGGGGCATGTGCCCTATGGCCCGCGCCCGCTGGAGCAGGTACGCCAGTTTTCTGAAGAAATTTCCCGTTCTCTCATATCTCAAGGGGCTAAGCTGATCGTCGTGGCCTGCAATACGGCTTCGGCAGCAGCGTTGCATTACTTGCGCGCCACCTTTCCAGGCACCCCCTTTGTGGGCATGGAACCGGCGGTAAAACCGGCTGCTGAGCGCACGCAAAGTGGCGTGGTGGGTGTGCTGGCAACCCCGGCCACTTTTCAGGGCGAATTATATGCCTCGGTGATCGAGCGTTTTGCCCGCGGCGTAACTGTGTTGCAAGCTACTTGTCCCGGCTTGGTGAGTCAAATTGAAAATGGGGAGTTGGATAGCGACGAAACGCGCGCGATTTTGGAGAACGCCCTGCAGCCGATGCTGGCACGCGGTATTGATCGTGTGGTGATGGGTTGCACGCACTATCCCTTTGTGATTCCCCTGATAAAAGAGATTACTGGCCCCGAAGTGGAAGTCATCGACCCGGCCCCGGCGGTGGCGCGCCAGGTTGGGAGCGTGCTGCACGCTCAGGGGTTGGCTTCAGCAGAATCCGTTTTGGGGGCAGTGCAATACCTCACAACCGGCGACCCGCACCGGTTAAGCACGCTGCTCCCGCGTCTTTTAGGCGAAACAAGTCTTGTAGATCAAGTACGGCTATCAACCGCAGATACACGCTGATAAACGCGGACTATTCTTCTTCAACCGCGTGCATCTGTGTGTATCTGCAGTTCTTGAAAATTGTTCACAATGCGCTTGATTTTGACGCGCGATTTGCCAAAGTTAATCAGCAAGCAGAGTGTCAGGCCGGTGGCTTTGAGATAGTTCAAGCATTGCGCCATGTGGATTTCATCAAGGGCTTTGACGGCCTTGATTTCCACCAAAACGCAGTCGTTGACCAGCATATCGGCCACGTACTCGCCAACGATAACGCCATCATAATGCACGAGAATGCGGTGCTGCTGCTTGACATTAAGGCCAGTTTTCAAAGAAGCGTGAACCAGCGCATTCTCATATACTTTTTCAAGAAACCCTACCCCCAATGTGTTGCTAACATCATACGCAGCGCCAATAATTGTTTTAGTAATTTTGTCAATTTCCATATTCCATCCGTAAATTAACCGCAGATACACGCGGATGAATAAGAAAAGATCAGCGTTTATCTGTGTTCATCGGCGGTTTCTTAGCCAATTTAAAATTTCATCCACATCCCGGCAATTGAGTACCTGCTCTGGCGTGATCCAGGCGCGGCGGGCGGTGGCGATACCAAAGTAGATCAGGTCAAAATGCTGCGGCGCGTGGGCGTCGGTGTTGATGCTCAGGGGGATGCCCAGTTCGGCGGCGCGGCGGGCGTAGATGTCGTTCAGGTCGAGGCGGCTGGGGTGGGCGTTGATCTCCAGCGCCACGCCCGACTCAACGGCGGCAGCCAGCACCGCGTCCATATCGAGATCGGCCCCCTCGCGGTCAGGGATCATGCGCCCGGTGGGATGCCCAATAATATCCACATGCGGATTTTGAATAGCGTTGATGAGCCGCTGTGTAACCTGCTCGCGCGGCTGCCCCAGGCTGGTGTGCAGCGAAGCTACCACCAGATCGAGTTCGGCCAGCACGTCGTCGGGGAAGTCGAGCGTGCCATCGGCCTTGATCTCGACTTCGGAACCCTGCAAAATGCGGATCGTGTCGCCAAGTTCGGCCTGCACGGCCTCAATTTCGGCGCGCTGCCTGTGCAAGCGTTCTACCGAAAGCCCGTTGGCAATGCCCAAACTTTGCGAGTGGTCGCTGATCACGATCAGTTTCAGCCCGCGTTGAGCCGCGCCCTGCGCCATCTCGCGGACCGTGGCTTTGCCGTCGCTCCAGCTGGAATGGCAATGCAGCTCGGCCACGCGGTCTTGTTGGGTGATAAGCGCGGGTAGAGCGCCCGCTGTGGCGGCCTGCACTTCGCCGCGGTCTTCACGCAGTTCCGGGGGGATCCAGGGCAAGCCCAGGGTTTGATAAACTTCTTCTTCGGTGGCGCAGGTGATTTCACTTTCGTCATCCGTGCGTTTCAGGGCGTGTTCGGAGAGCGAATAACCTAAATCGAGCGCCAGTTCGCGCAAGCGAACGTTGTGGTCTTTGGAACCGGTGGCATATTGCAGCGCTGTGCCAAAACGCTCCGGAGGGTGTACCCACAACTGGGCGCGCAGCCCGTTGGTAAATTCCACGCTCGATTTGGTCGGGCCGTGCCCGAGGATTTCGAGCACATCGGCGCGCTCGACAAAGGCTTGCATCACCGGCTCAGAATCCGCCGCGGCGGCCAGAATATCCAGATCGCCAACCGTATCTTTCATGCGCCGCAGACTGCCAGCGGCTTCGGCGGCCGTCACACCGGGCAAGGTGCGCAGCCAGACCAGCAAATCCTGTGCGAAGGGCCAGGCTACGCCCAACGGTTTACGCCCCGAGTGCAACGAGCGACGCGCCAGCGCAGCGATTCCGGCGAGAATCTTTTCTTCGGATTTCGCGCCCATCCCTGGCAGGCCGCGCAGTTTTCCCGCTTCAGCGGCGGCTTTGAGTTCGTCGAGGGTGGTGATGCCCAACTCGCGCCAGAACAGGCCCACTTTTTTCGGCCCCAGCCCCTGAATTTGGAGCAGATCGGCCAGTGAGAGCGGCACTTCTTCGGCAAGTTTATCTAAAAATTTCAGCTTGCCTGTGGAGAGCAATTCGTCAATTTTTTCGGCAATCGCTTTGCCCACGCCGGGCAGGTCAGTCAGCGCGCCTTCTTTGGCAACTTCGTTGATGTCGCGCCCCAGGTCGGTCAGGCTGTCGGCGGCTTTGCGGTAGGCTAGAGTTTTGTAGATCACTTCGCCTTTGATTTCCAACAAGTCAGCGATCAGGCGGAAGGTTTCGGCGAGACTCTGGTTGGTGTAGCGCGTGGTCAGTTTTGGCATGAGAAGGTCATGTTTTCTTGAAAAATCCAGCGAAGATCACAGCCAGTAAAATCGCCATTGAAACCAGCACTGCCCCAATCACAACCGGTTCACGCTCCGGGGAGATTGTGATGGTAACTGCGGTGGGCGAGGGCGTGGCCGATTGCGCGTGAGTTGCAAAGGGGGTGAATGTGGGTAAAGGGGTAGGCGTTTCGTCGCTCAGCGTGGGGGTGATCGTCGGGGTGAGGGTTTCGGTGGGGGGTGGGGGTGATCCTGTAACCGTAGGCGTATACGCTGGCCGAATGATGATCTCATCCCCTGGATAAATGACATCCGTCAGTTGCATATTATTGAGCAAGAGAATTTCGCCCACAATCACGCCATAGGTATTGGCAATTCCCGTCAGCGATTGTCCGTAGCCGACGGTATGGATAATCGAGCCATCTTCGCCGGGTTCAGCCTTGACGAATGGGTCTGTGCCCGCGCCGCTGGCAACGGTTGGGGCTACGTAGCCGGTTCCGGAATTGGCTGTGGATTGTTCTCCACTGCCAACCGCTCCAGAATAATAGCCAGTATCTACCGTGTAGTAGGTGTAATTCTCGCTGGGGATTGTAGCTACCCCCGCGCCGATATATAAGGCTGCCGGGTTGAGCATGGTGTGTAGATGCAGACTGTCTTGCCAATATTTGTAGATGGCGTCATTAATTGTTGTGTATACCCCTCCAGCAATATTCTCAGAGACAAAGGCCTGTGCCCCGCCGCCAAAACCAAAGGCCACGGCGCGCTGGGTGGCGTTGGTACCCCCCGCGCCCACATGTGTTACCTGATGGATCGCGGCCTGATAGTCGCTCTGAGATTGAGCTGAAGCCATCAGCGCGTTATCAATTGTTAAAGCAGGCAACCCTTGCCCGGTGCGGAAGGCATTCACTGCGGCAACGACAGTATAAGGGTCTTCGGCGTGGGCAAGGCGCGGGAGCGGAGTCAGGCTCAGGGAAAACAGAACCAGCCCCAAAGTTAGAAAGAGAATTCGCTTGTTCATTGGAATGGGAAGTGGGGTGCATTTTAAAATGCACCCCACTTATAAGACTATTTGTAGCACAATCCCCATTGCCACGCCAATTACCAATCCTGCAAGAATATCCGAAAGATAGTGTACGCCCATTGCCACGCGCCCCAGGGCAACCAGCGGCGCCCAGAGTACGAGAGCAATGCCCAACCAGATTGGGCCGAGGCCGAGGCCCATAGTAGCCAGCATAAAGGCGCGCGTGGCATGCCCGGAGGGAAACGAGTGCGGATCGGTGCTGCGATAAATATTGCCCCACTCGCCTTCAGGGCGCTGGCGACGGATGGCGAATTTCAGTATCAGCACCAGCACGGCGGTGATGACAATGGCGATCAGCAAAATTGTGGCGAGCGATTGCCATTGCGGTGAGGCGAGAAACCAGACGGCGACAAGCACTGCGGCGCAAAACCAGGAGTCGCCGGAGTGGGCGAAAAATGCCGCGATCGTGCGCAGCAAACCGGGCTGTTCGGCCACGCGCATTTTTTGCGAGATGCGCGCGTCGGCGGTGAGTAGATTTTCCATGCTCATGCGTCGAGGCGGCGTTCCATATCGGCGCGCAACAATTCCAGTTGATGTGGTTTGTCCACATCCATAGCCGGTTCGGCGTAATCCCATTGGATGGCGCGCCCGGTGATGTTGAGGCGTTTGGTGATGCGCTCGATGGCGCCATTGAGCGAGAGTTTTCCCGTCAGCAACAGGAACAAGGTCACAAAGCCGATGGAGGCTGCCTGTTTGAGCGGGCTTTTACGTTTGCCGATCAACTCATCCCACATGGCGAGATGTTCGGGGTCGGTGACCATGCTTTTATGGGCAATATGCATATCTGCGCCGCAGACGTGCATATCGGCTAATTTGGTGAAGGTGCGGTTTGCGCCCGGGTAGCGCGCCTCCATGACTTCGCGTGTGACGATGCCGTAGTAAATATCGTGCCGAGTTTGCATGGCGCTGTCGATCAGCCAATCAATCATTTCGCCGGTGATAGCGGGAATGTCGGAGGAAACACTGATTACATACTCCGCTTGCGGGTTAATTTCCAGAACTTTGTAAATTCCGGCAACAATATTGGCTAACATGCTGCCCTGATTTTCTACATAATGGAGCGGTTTCGCGCATTTCAGTGTATTGTCTTCTGGCAGCCCAATCAGGATGATATTTTCAACATGCTGGGTTTTTCCGAGCGCATCCAGTACCCACTGAATCATGGCTTTACCAGCGACATCCACCATTGCCTTGGGGAGGCCCTGGGTATATTTGTAGAGCGGTTCATCCGGAGCCGGGATGCCACCTGCAATTAAGATGGCATCCATGTTAATTTAGCTCCTGAATTTGCGGTTCAAAATCCAGTTTTTCGAGAATTTCGTCGTATTCTTCCCAGGTCAGCGGGCGCTCTTTGCCAGAGACGGCTACCAGTGCAGCTTCCATCATATTGGTGCCAAAGGAACGGCCATCCAGCACGGGGGTGGTGGTAATGAGGTATTTTACGCCCAGGCTCTTGAAGAGTTCCACGTCTGCCGGAGTGGTTGTGTTGGTAACGATAACCTTGCCTTGCATATCATCGGGCATGTGGCTTTTGATATAGTGACAGTCGCCGGCGATGACGGTAGCCCATTGGTAATATTTTTCATATTTGGGAACGCGTTCGTCTTGCTTATCCCCGGTGGGGTACAACCACTCGAAGGGGAAGCGTGTAACGATAGGGATCATCAGTTTGGCGAGCAGGCGCAGGCCATCCAGACTCTTAATCGCCAAAGGTATATCGAGGGCGAACATCAGATCACCAAATACGACTTCATAACCTGCCTCGACAAAGGATTTCGACAGGCCCCAGCGATCCACGCCGAGGGCGACAAAGACTTTACGTCCTTTTTCAGCGAGATAATCGCCCAGTTTTTCATCCAAAAAGGCCGGGGCTTTATTTTCTAAGGTGTTTTTCAAGCCGCCGCCGTCTACAACGGGTGTTTTTTCAATAAAGCGCACCATGGGTTGTACAGAATGGAATGGATAGAATTTGCCGTCCACCAGGGCACCCAAATCAGCCCCGCCGACGCCGAAGGCATCTACCTGGCCGTCTAGCTCTTGATATAAATGGGCGGCTTTCTCCATATCGCCATCGGTGCCGATACGTTCAATACGAATTTGTTCACCTAATAGCTCAACTTCAACGGCTTTGTCGCGCTTGGATGAACCAATACTAACGCTGACTGCTCTCTTCATGATAATGCCTCCTGAAAGAATCGAAACGAATGCAATCAGTATACACCGATTTGCCCTGGCTGTGCACTCAGGAAAAACAAAAGCAGTTGTGGCTAAAAAAGCCCACAACTGCTTTTGTTTACAGTGTATGTTAACGAATTATTCGTCGGTTTCTTGGGTTTCAGGAGCGGTTTGAGCGGGTTTGGCCTCACTCGCCCAGGGAGGGGCTCCCCAAGGATGTCCATACGGGCCATATGCCATGTGCATTCGTCGACCCCAGAACAGGCTGGCAATTCCCCTGAAAATCAGGAAGAGTATTAGGCCGAAGAAAAACAGGCCAAAGAGTCCACCCAGGGGATTGAAGCCAAAGCCTCGCCCGTGATGCGAGAAAGGATGGCCCATCGCCGCGTATCGCCCATCATCATAGAACGAACCAAAGTCGCCGTGCCCCATGAGCCCTAGGTCTTCAACGTTGAGATTTGCGGCGACGCCATGTGCAAATCCCGCACGATAAAGTGCGAAGCCACCGGCAACCAGCAGCAAAACAAGCACAACACCCGCCAGGATACCAAGATATTTTCGATTTTTAAACATGATTACCTCCATAAGATTTTTATGAACTTGATTGCCTATAGTATGCCAAAAAAATGTGGAGGAATTCTGGATGAATTATGGAGGGGTTGGTCAATTTTTAGAATTAGATTGCTGCCATGATATTGCCATACAGATCTGAAACCGCGCCGCCAAATACCGAAAGCAGCAGCATGACGATCACAGCAACCAACACAATCGCTAAACCATATTCAAGAAAACCCTGACCGCGTTCTGATGATGCGAATCGAATCATTGCGCCCTCCAAATGAAATAATAATGATTGCGAATTATAGCATGGATAAAAGCAGCCTGTCGTTTGCCCCAGTATGCATAATGCCGCCTGCTGGCGGCATTATGCATACTGGGGGTCAGGCAAGTGGCTAGACGGGCACAACGTCAGCGGCTTGAATACCTTTTGGCCCTTCGTCGACAGAAAACTCAACTGCCTGGCCTTCGTCCAGCCGACGATAGCCTTCCATATTGATCGCCGAATAGTGGACAAATATATCATCACCATTCTCGCGGCCAATAAAACCATACCCTTTGTGGACGTTGAACCATTTTACGGTTCCAGTAACTCGATCTTCCATTATGTAAAACTCCATTTCTACGAAAAGATTGATATGTTTTTTCGGTGCAGCACGCAAAACCTGTGCCGGGTGGACGATTGCAGAAAATACGGATTTTACTCAGCGAATGATGTTTTTTAGTCGATTTCACCGAACGGGCGCAAGATTATCATGCCCGCCGCGTGCTGTCAAGCGGACGATACCTCCAGGGCAGGCGCAACTATTTTGACACCCTCGGACGCGGTATAATCGGTGCGAAACCCCAACTTCCAACTGGAGGCGAAAGAATTCAATGGACAAAAAAATTCGTGTGCTGATTGCCAAGCCCGGCCTCGACGGGCACGACCGCGGTGCAAAAGTGGTTGCCCGCGCCCTGCGTGATGCCGGAATGGAAGTGATCTACACCGGCCTGCGCCAAACGCCGGAGATGGTTGCCGAAGCCGCACTGCAAGAAGATGTTGACGTCGTTGGCCTGTCGATCTTGTCAGGGGCGCACATGGCGTTGGTGCCGCGCGTACTTGAACTGCTGGCTGCCAACGAACAAAGCCATGTGCAGGTTTTCGTGGGTGGCATTGTGCCCGATGAAGATGTTACCGCGCTCAAATCCGCAGGGGTAAGCGGTGTATACGGCCCCGGCACCCTCACCGATCAAATTGTAGCCGATGTGCGCCAGGGCATTCTGGGTGAGGCCGCTGGATAAAATGTCTGTTGTTCAAGATGTACTCAACGGCAGCCGATTGGCGCTCTCTCGCTTGCTCTCGCAAATTGAAAACAACACCCCTGAAGGGCACGCCGCGTTGGGCGAATTATTTCCTCACACCGGCCGCGCCCACCTCATTGGCGTTACCGGCGCGCCGGGCACAGGCAAATCGTCCCTGGTCAACCGCCTGGCGTGGCATTATCGCCACCCGCCTGAAGGAGCCCCCCAACAACGCGTTGCGATTGTCGCCGTAGACCCATCCAGCCCCTTTACTGGCGGGGCTGTTTTGGGGGATCGCGTGCGCATGCGGGATTTAAGCGGCGATCCGGGGGTGTTCATCCGTTCGATGGCTTCGCGCGGCTCCCTGGGAGGGCTGGCCGCGGCTACCTCGGGGTTGGTACAGGCTTTCGACGCGGCTGGATTCGAAATGATTCTTATCGAAACGGTTGGCGCCGGGCAAGCCGAAGTGGAAGTAGCCCGATTGGCACATACCACCCTTGTGGTAGAAGCCCCCGGTCTGGGCGATGATATCCAGGCGATTAAGGCGGGCATTCTGGAGATTGCCGATATTCTCGTCGTCAATAAGGCCGACCGTCCGGGCGTGGAGCACACCGAGCGCGCCCTGCGCGGCATGTTGCAGCTCGCTCACCCCGGGCCGCGCGTCTTTCGGCATCACGGCGCTTTGGAAGTAGTTTCCGCTTCACAGGCAGAACCCACTACGAGCGAGTCCCGCTGGCTCCCCCTCATTCAGCAGACTATCGCCACCGAAGATTCCGGCCTTGTTGAGTTGGTTGAGCATATTGCCAATCATCGCCAGTATTTGGAAACCTCCGGTGAATGGGAGAAAAAATCCCGCGCCCGCATGCGGAGCGAATTCGACGAATTGCTGCAAGCCGCGCTGGTGGAACGCTGGCGCGCCTCTGTAACAGACGAAAAAATTGAACACGTTTTTGAAAAACTGGCCCTACGGCAAATTGCCCCGCGCGATGCTGTAGCCGCGTTATTAACGGATGAGACAGAAATTTAACGCAAGGTCGCAAAGGCAAAAAGGTGCAAAGTTTTAATACTTTTCCTTTGCATCTTTGCGTTAAATTTTTTAATGGAGTTAAAAAATGATTCTTGGAGAACGCATCCGCTTGCGAGCGATTGAGAAAGAAGATTTACCTCTGTTTGTGGGTTGGCTCAACGACCCCGAAGTACGCCACGGGCTTGCGCTCTATTTGCCGCTTTCGTTTGCCGAAGAAGAGCAATGGTTTGAAGCCATGCTCAAACGCGAGCCTGCCGAACATGCCCTGATGATCGAAATTGATGTTGATGGCGACTGGCTGCCGGTGGGCAATTGTGGCCTGTTTGGCATCGATTGGCGCGTGCGCTCCGCCGAAGTGGGCATTGTAATTGGCGATAAAAGTCGCTGGAACCAGGGCTATGGCGCCGAAACCATGCGCCTGATTCTGAAACACGGCTTTGAAACCCTGAACCTGAATCGCATCTTTTTGCGGGTTTATGATGATAACCCTCGCGCCCACCGCGTCTATGAAAAGGCCGGTTTTGTCCACGAAGGCAGTCTGCGTCAGGCGCATTATAAATATGGCAAATACAGCGATGTGCATATGATGAGCGTGCTGCGCGCAGAGTGGTGAATCATGCCCGAACTCCCCGAAGTCGAGAGTATTCGCAATAAATTTCGCCTGGGCAGCGCCGATAACCCCGCGCTGCTTGGCAAAACTATCCGCGGGGTGGAATTGCTCTGGCCGCGCACCCTCGAAACCCCGCCGCCTGATGAATTCTCTGAGCGAATTTTGGGGCAAAAAATTATTGAGATTGGCCGCCGGGGGAAGTATTTACTTTTTCATCTGGATGACGCTACCCTGGTGATTCATTTGCGCATGAGCGGAGACCTGTTCTACGAGCCGGTGTCTGCCCCGCTGAAAAAACATCACCGTTTGGTGTTGATCCTGGACGATGAGCATAGGCTGGCCTTCAACGATGCGCGCAAATTTGGCCGCATCTGGCTGGTGGATGACCCCGTAGCGATGTTGGCAAAACTTGGCCCTGAGCCTTTCGATGAAAACCTGACCGCCACCGAGTTTCATCACCGTTTGCAGCGCCACCGCCGACAGATCAAACCCCTGCTGCTCGACCAGGGTTTTCTCGCCGGGGTGGGCAATATCTACGCTGATGAATCCTTGCACCTGGCAAAAATCCACCCGTTGACGCGCTCGCACACCATCTCGCTCGAGGCAGCTCAACGTCTGTTAGCGAATCTGCGCCATGTATTGAAGGAAGGCATTCGCCGTAACGGGGCCAGCATCGATTGGGTGTATCGCGGTGGTGATTATCAAAATCAGTTTCAGGTGTATCAGCGTACCGGCGAAGCGTGCTTCCGCTGCCAAACCCCCATCGAGCGGATTGTTGTCGGGCAGCGCGGTACGCACTTTTGCCCGCAGTGTCAATGTGAATCATTACCGCAAGGTCACAGAGAATAGAGCTTCTCGGTGACTTTGAAAATAATAATTCTGTAAGTCTGCTCGTACCTTTTTTCAAGTAGAATAATAGGACTTACGCAAAACGATGAAAAATAGGGCTTTCTTTTGCGAAAGTGCGTAAGTCCTGAATAATTATCAGGGAAAGGAGGCTTTTCATGGAATATACAATTATGCTGGTGGTTGCCATAATCTGTGCGGCGGGCGGGTTGGGGTTTGGGTATTTAATTGGCAAACAATACAGTTCCGATGAGCCGCCTCAAGCGCCCTCGCAAGTACACTCGCCGGATGTGCCACCGCAGCCACAATACCCGGTAGATACCTTGCATATCTGGCACGATAACGAGAAAAAACAACTGGTGTTGAAAATCAGGGGGAATATTTTTCGTTCTATGGATCCGTTGCCCGCGCCTGAGCAAAAATTTATGCAGCAATTATTGAACTATTTGCACAAATGGCTCAATGCCCCTGCCCCCGCGGGCGCTGAAATACCTCAGCCTGTGGTTCCGGACACACCTGCCGCAGTGGTAAGCAGCGTTGATCTACCAGAAGTTGACCTCAGCCACAAGAGCATTGTGGAGCAAATTAACGATATTCTGCAAGTAAAATTACAAACATCCCCCTTGCGCGAGCGCGGCATCAGCCTGACACAGACCATCGATGGTGGCATGGCAATTTATGTTGGCATCGAAAAGTACGACAGTATTGATACCGTCCCGGACAAGGACGTTGAGGCGATTATTCGGGCATCCGTAAAAGAGTGGGAGTTGCGGTCGTAACGATGATTCTACGCCGGGGGGATTTTTTCGTTCAATTCGCTTCTAAGCCGCTCAACCAGAGCGGCTTTTTCTTCAGATGGCAAGAATGATGCCTGCGCGGCGGAAAGAATGCATTTGCTTAATGCGGGCAGCGAAAGTCCCAATTTTTCGCAGGCTATAAAATATTCATTCCCCAATGTGATTTTGGAAATGCTGGGGTCATCGGTATGGATGGTCGCGTTTAGCCCGGCTTTCAACATTTGTGGAAAGGGGTGTTGCCGCAAATGCTTGACCACCCCAGATTGATGGTTACTGGTGATACAAACTTCGAACACGGTTTTTCGCTCGCGCGCCAGGGCAACCGCGGTCTCATTTTCCATCACGCGCACACCGTGCCCAATGCGTGTGCTTCCAAATTCTGTGATGGCTTCGACAACATTTTCGGCTCCGGCCCACTCCCCGGCATGGATGGTGATCCCCAGTCCTTCTTGCTTTGCTTCCAAAAAAATGCCTTCGAAAGGCTGCGCAGGAAACTCGGCTTCGTTTCCGGCCAAATCCAAACCGATAATGCCGCGATTCTTGCGTTCCATTGCTAGCCAGACAACCTGTTCGGCCAGATCGGGGCTTTCGTGCCGGTTAACACTGGCGATCAGCCGCGTCACAACCCCGTATTGCTCCTGCCCGGCCAGCGCGCCATCCACAACCCAATCCATCACATGCCCCAGCGGAAATCCTTCGGCTTTGCTGAGCGCCACCGGGGTGAAGCGCAGTTCGAGGTAGCGGATATTATCCGCCGCCGCATCGGCGATCGCCTCGCGGGTGATGCGGCCGATGACATCGGGCGTGCGATAGAACAAACGCAGAATAGCAAATTTAGAGAGAAAATTCTCAAAAGTATGGGGTTCGTCTTCCCCGATCTGAACCAGGGGGCGCAGGGTGCTGGTATCTCTTTGCGGGAAATTATGCTCGCGTCCAATATCAGCCAGCGTTTCCACCCGTAGCGACCCTTCCAGGTGGCGATGCAGTTCAACTTTGGGCAGTGACTGATAGAAATCGAGAGATTGATCCATTTTTTATTTTGCGTTCGTTTATCGGGTGATTTTGGTACTCGTGGTGTAGTATACCATCCCGGATTCCGCGATTTATGGATTTCTATGGGTCGTACGTTGTTTCGCAGTTCACAAAAGTGTTAGTTCCGCTGCCGCCATAACAGATATCGGTACCATTGCCGCCATCCAGGGTGTCATTGCCGGAGCTACCCATTAGAATATCATCGCCTTCTCCGCCGGTTAAATCGTCATCGCCGTCGCCACCTATCATGCAATCATGCCCGGTATTGGCATCTAGTGTGTTTCCGCCTGCATTACCCAACACAAGATCATTGCTTGTACTGCCGTTTGTATTAGCTGAAATATTTGTAAGATTGAGACTATTGCATGCGACGGGCTTTAGATCGTTCGCAGTGATGCCAAAGACATGGTAATCCAACCCCGACTCCGTAATCGTGTTGGCGGCAGTATATGCAGAATACCCTCCAATAATCACGAAAATGATCGATGCAAAAATTAAAAACAAATTCAAGCGAGGCAGGTTCATGGTACTTTGCCTCCAGGGAGTTCTTTTAAGTTCTGAGTGATCAAAATCCGATACAAAAATGTGATTTCATCTAATTGAACAAAATAATGATGCATATTGCGATGTTCTAAATGCAAAATAACTTTATTATGGTCATTGGCAATTTTTGCCAGCTCGGCGATATTGCCGACTTCGGTCAGATTTTGTGGCGATGTAAAACTGGTTATCGAAACAATTTGATTTCCATACAGCATTTGAATGCGCGAGACTTCGCCGACATCCTGTTTTGGCTTTACAAGCAAAAAAAGTACGACCAGGCTATAAAGGTAAGCGAGCAGGGTGATTATAGAGAGCATCCGCGCCAACGGAACGCTAATATCAAATCCTAATATGGGGAGTGTATTGGTGGCCGTGCTGGCATACGTGAGCATTCCAGTCGTTTGTGGGAAGAAGGGGTCTTCTTCCGCCGAGGGTTGTATTGGCGCGACGACTAAATCTTCGAAGGTGAATGCCAATTCTGGCGAAAAATGATCCTGGTAATTGATGCCTGCCAGTTGCCCATCCAGTATAATGACTGGACGGATGGTTAAAATGTAGGTTTTATCTTGCACTTCAGCTTGCGTTTCAAGTGCATCAATAAATGCCTGTATATCTGCAAAATTAACCACAGCAACTAAAGAGAGGGTATCGCCAACGGTGGTGGATGGCTGCAGCTCCAGTGTGCGTTTCCAGCCGCTTGAATTGCTAATTTCTGCGAAGAGCTGAGAATTCATTAAAAGGTCTGATGTCTCGGTTGTGATGAAAGCGTAATCGAACGAAACGGTGAATCGGTTGGCTACCTGACGGTATATGGGTTCACCTGGCTGCACGGTGTTGGTATCGTAAACACCATCTGGTACTTCCGCAGTATAAGCGAACACGCCATTGTGAATATAAGGAATTTGCTTATCTTTTACCGTAAAAATGGGTTTGGTAAACGCAACCACACCCAGTACCAGGCTCGCAATGGCGATTACAGAAAACAAAATCAGCAATTCCATCGGGTTATATTTTGTTTCCGACATTCTTTTCATCCTTTTGGGGTTTTGCTGAAAATCGATAAATAATAAGGCGCCAATCATAGCTGTGACGAATAAGGTGAAATTGCGGGGCGTGCGTAATTGCATCAATAAGCCGCCCATAGAGGGTATATGAAGCCACAATTTGCCGACAATTTCATTTTGTTTGGGATGATGAGAGTCTAACCAAAAATTATGGTCTCCCTTCATCACAAAGCTGGAATTGTCGAAATCGATAATTCGATGAAAAACCACCCCAATTTCGGGATGTTGATAAGCGACCACATCCCCGATAGTATATTGCTTTGCAGGGCGGACAACGACTAAATCACCGCGCTCATACGTCGGCAGCATACTATTCCCAATTAGTATTACATAGGAAGATTTCCCGCCGATTTGCGTGGGGGCAAAAAATAACCAGAAAAAGGTAAATTGCAAAATACCCGCGACCGTAAAAAATAATGAACGGCGAGAGTGGATGGAAGCAACTCTGGAAGGAGTCAATGTATTGGGTTGGAAGGAAACTGCGCCACCCGCGGATGCAGTTTCCTTCAGGCTAAAGCCGTGGATATTTACTGAACCGCGACAACTTGCATATTTGAAATTGCGGTTACCGAAGGTTCACTGCCCGCGCCAAAATCGCATGTCCAGTGAGTGGTTACATTGGTGCAGGTAATCCAGGTTGTGCCGGCATCTACGGTAATACGTACATCGGTGGCCGCGTCGGCTCCAGCGGTGGCGGTTACATCAAACTCAACCAGATCAACTTTTGTCGGATCGGCGGCCAGCAAGGTATATTCAATATTGGCGACGGTGTAGCCGCTCACGGCGCCAGTGCCGTCGCCAGCCCCACTTTCCGGGACAACGTTGGCCGCTGCAAAGCCATAGATAACCACCGCGATGATTGCTAATAGAAGGAAAATGGTAAGTGTCTTCGGTTGCAAAAGCTTGGCAATAGTCTTCATGGCATACTCCTTTGAAAATGCGCTATGGCTATTTGGGGTGTTGAAGATAGTGATTCCCTGAAAGCATAGCAGGAGATTTACCACATGTCTGTCGAAGAATCTCTACGTATTCTGTCGTTAAACTTAGTACATCGTAAACGAAGTTTCACGGATATTTTGACAATTTCTGCCAGATA
>JABGRQ010000087.1 GCA_018648225.1 Chloroflexota bacterium | reverse complement strand
GATCTCTATTCATCCACAAAAACAATCTTTGATTTGCTAAAAGAACGCATTAAACCGGGCTGTGTGCTGGTATTCGATGAATATTTTAACCATCCGAGCTGGGAAGAAGACGAGTACAAAGCATTTATGGAATTTATCGCTGAAACTGGCTTGAAATATGAGTATATTGGCTATAATCGCTTGCACGAGCAGGCGGCAGTCCGCATTATTGAATAGCCAACACATGCAACTCGCCCGGCCCGTGTACGCCAATCGTCAGCGTCATCTCGATATCGGCGGTGCGTGAGGGGCCGCTAATCAACGCCGTAGAAGTTGCCTTGCGAATCTCCGGGAGCCGTAAAAGCTCTTGGAGATTTTTTTTAATCGTCGAAGTTTGTAGAATAGCGATATGGATTTGGGGGAGCAAGGATACGCCCTGTGGGCGGCCTGGCCCCGACGCCAGCGCCAGCGTCCCGGTGTTGGCGGCTGCGCCCAGAGCGCCGCTCAGCCCGGCCTGGATGTGGGGCTGGTCGGCCTGCCCAATGCAGATTCCTGCACCTCGCAGCGAATCTAGCAAACCCTCGGGCAAGTGTTGCGCTTCCCAGGCCATAATTTCATCAATGCCGCGGTCGTGAAGTAAAATCAAAATCGCCTCGGCCAGCGTATCTGCCGTACAGGGGATGAAATTTCCGCTCAGGGCGGTTAGCTCGCGCTCAAATTGCTGTGAGAGTGGATCAACGGATCGGCTCATCAACGAGTTTGCAACTGATGGAATAACCGCTTTGTTAACTCGTTGACTCGCTGTTTCACTCGTTCGTTGACTCGTTGAATCAAACCGTTTTCGGAATGGCATCCTCGCGGGGCGTGCCATATCCTTCGAGTAGCCCCACCCCGTAAAGGTGGGCAATCTCATTTGTTCAGCCCTCGGAGATAGAATCCCGCCGATAATGGCTGCCAACTTTTGAGCGAGTCCGAAACGCCCCGGTGAAACCGCCGCCCAGGCGAAAACCTTTAATCCCAGACGCACGCTCCAGGGCAATCCCACCCCTGATGTTTTTACTGCCCCCTGTTCCCCGTCTCCTGACCGCACTTTTAACAACATCCCCGGCAGATCAATATTCACCGGGCAGGCTTCTTGGCAAGCTCCGCACAGCGTGGAGGCCTGCGCCAGATGCCCAAAATTGGCTACACCGAACAACCCCGGCGAAATGACTGATCCGATAGGGCCGGGATAGGGTGTGTGTTCGCTGTTTACGCCAACATAAGCGTGCCCGCCGATCTCGCGGAAGATGGGGCAGGCGTTCAGGCAGGCCCCGCAGCGGATGCACAGCAGGGCGTCGTTGAGCGGTGTGCCGCGCAGGCTGGCGCGCCCGTTGTCGAGGAGGATCAGATGGCGCTCCGCGGGGCCGTCGCTTTCATTGGCTCCCCGCGGCGCGTGAATAATTTGCGTATAGACGCTGATTTTTTGTCCGGTGGCCGAGCGCGGTAACAAACTGAGCATCAACGCCAGATTGTCAAAAGTGGGGACGAGACGCTCCATACCCATCAGGGCGATATGTACCGGCGGCAGTGTCGTAACCATGCGTCCGTTACCCTCGTTGGTGACAATGCACAGCGCCCCGCTTTCGGCCACGCCAAAGTTGACTCCGGAAAGGCCGATGTCGGCATCCAGGAAGGTTTGACGCAGGGTGGCGCGCGCCGCGTTTGTGAGCGTGGGAATGTCAGTTGTCAGCGGAATACCCAATTTTTCGTGGAAAGTTTCCCCGATTTCATCGCGGCGCAGGTGTACTGCCGGGGTAATAATATGCGAAGGCTTTTCGCCGCGTAGTTGCACGATATATTCCCCCAGGTCGGTTTCAACGGCCGGGATGCCCGCGGCTTCCAGCGCGGCATTGAGTTCTATCTCCTCGCTGACCATCGTCTTCGATTTGGCAATCAGGATCGAATCCGTAGATGAACACGGTTGAACGCATTTTTTTTCTTTTGGCGATAACTTTTGAGCTATGTCGAGTACAACTTGTACCGCTTCTTCGGCATTGGCGGCGCGATGGACGATGATACCGTTGGTCTGGGCATTGGTGATAAATTGTTCCAGATAGCGGTCGAGATGAGCAATAGTTTCCGCACGCACACGCTGGGCGCGCTGACGCAATACCCCGAGGGGTTCTTCGAGTGATGCAAAAGCCGTTTTACGCGCCTGTACGCGCCGTTCGGCGTTGGCATCCAGGGCGGTTTGCAAAACAGGGTTGGCGAGCGCCTGTTTTATATGGGCATGAAAGGGCGTGTTTTTCATTATGGTTTTTCAGGGAGCGAATTGTAGGTTAAAGGTTGAAAGTTGCAGGTTGTTTCTTAAACGCTAATTTGTAACCTGCCAACCTTCAACTTTCAACTGAGCTTAGCACTTCCGCAATATGCACAACGCGTTGTGGAAGCCCTGAACGGTGCAGTCCGCCGTTGATGTGCAGCAAGCATCCGGTATCGCAGACCACAATTGTGAGGGCTTCCGTGCTTTCGATATTTTTGATTTTGCGTTTGAGCATTTCAGCGGAAATTTCAGGATGCTCCACGGAGAATACGCCGCCGAAACCACAACATTCTTCAACCGCGGGGAGTTCCACGAGTTTGGCGCCGCACACTTGGGCCAGCAAAGCCCGCGGCTGGCGATCGACGCCGAGGCCGCGCAGCAAGTGGCAGGAGGCGTGATAAGTGATTTTGTGGGGAAAATAGGCGCCTACATCCACAATGCCCAATTCATCCACCAGAAATTCCGTGAACTCGAAGGTGCGTGCCGCCAAAGCCTGAGCGCGTGGCAGCCACTGTGGATCATTGGCGAATAACTCTGGATAGCCGTGCCGGAGCATGGCTGTGCAAGAGCCGGACGGCACCACTACGGGAGCTGGATCAGTTTCAAAAGTGGCAATGGTATGTCGCGCCATTTCGCGCGCCTCGGCGCGCATCCCTGCATTGAAGGCGGGTTGCCCACAACAGGTTTGTCCCTGTGGAAAGGTGATACTAACCCCGGCTCGGCGCAGCACGTTGACGACAGCTTCACCTGTTTCTGGGCGTAGCGTGTCGATCAAACAGGTGATGAAGAGTTGGATTTTTTTTGGCATCATGAAGGATATTTCGTTTGGTAGCTTGCCACATCGTGATCAAAAAGAAGCCCGAAATTAGGGGGTGGAAGTGTCAAAGTATTCAAGGCTAAATGGTGATCGTATTGTAACGCTTGTGCCGGGCATGGACAAGAAACTTTGTTAATGCATGATCGTCACTGAAATTTTGAATGTATTGGCTGATTTGACGCTGAAATCCGGTAAAAATCGGCGATTTATATTCAAAGCGCGTGTCCCGACCCTGCATTAAGTTGCTACTGGAACCGGTTCCAGTTCCGTTTGCGCTGGTTATTGTAGAATGGTAAGATTAACCGGATTTTTTGAACTTTAGGATTTACGCTGGAAAAACCCGAAAATTGGAGTGCGGAGTATCCCATACATCTTATTTTCGAGATATTTCTCATCGAACTGCGTAAGCCCTAAACCCAATATGAGGCAATAATTATGAAATCTTTTCGTGCACAACCTGCTAACCATTTTAGCCTGCCGCGTCGTATTCATCGATTGGGTGAATTGGCCTATAACCTCTGGTGGACCTGGAATCCCGATGCACAGCGTCTCTTTTCTCGCATAGACCACGATTTCTGGGAACGAACCTATCATAATCCGGTATTGTTTTTGCGCCAGATTGAACGTGCTCACCTGAATGCTGTTGCTCAAGACCGTGCCTATCTGGATTTTTACGACCGCACGTTCCGAATTTTTGACCAATACATCAATGCCAAAGAAACCTGGTTTATGCAGAATCACCCCGAGCAAATCAATCGACCGATTGCGTACTTCTCCAGCGAATTTGGTCTGCATGAAACCCTGCCCATTTACGCGGGTGGCCTGGGCGTGCTGTCCGGCGATCATGTCAAAGAAGCCAGCGATTTGGGTTTGCCCTTTGTAGCCGTGGGTTTTCTTTATACACGCGGATACTTCTCGCAGCATATCACCGAGGATGGCTGGCAAGAGGCGCGCTTCAAGCGCTTACATTTTGAAGATATGCCCGTGATGCCCATACTCGATCAAGATGATAATCTGCTGACAGTGACGGTGGAACTACCGGGTCGGGATGTACTGGCGCGCATCTGGGAAATTCATGTGGGTCGCGTGCCGCTGTATTTGCTGGATACCGACGTGGACGGCAATAGTGCGGCAGATCGAGAATTGACAGCCCGCCTGTATAACAGCGATTTGGAAGCGCGCATCTCTCAGGAGTTGATCCTGGGCATCGGTGGCGTACGCGCCCTGCGCAGGTTGGGCTACAATCCATCGGTGTGGCATATGAACGAAGGACATTCTGCTTTTATGGGTTTGGAGCGCATTCGCGAGATGGTGGCTGCCGACCATGCTTTTGAAGAGGCTCAGGCAACTGTAAAGGCCTCAACGATTTTTACCACGCACACCCCTGTTCCGGCAGGCAGCGATGAATTTCCATTATGGCTGATTGACAAATATTTCGCCAATTTATGGCCCGAATTGGGCCTGGACCGCGAAAGTTTTATCAATCTGGCGCGGCGCAAAATGTCGTGGGGTGAAACCTTCAGTATGCCGTTGCTGGCATTTCGGTTTGCTGAACGGCGCAATGGTGTCTCGGAATTGCATGGACAGGTGGCGCGTAAAATGTGGAATTTCCTGTGGCCCGATTTGCGCGAAGAAGATGTGCCGATTTCGTATGTTACCAATGGCATTCACACCGGTACCTGGTTAGCCCGCCGCTTGGATCATCTCTTTCGCCGCTATTTGGGGCGCAATTGGGCGAGCCATTTGGATGATCCTGATCTGTGGGAAGATATTGACAATATTCCCGATGAAGAACTTTGGGCTGTGCGCCGCCACCTCAAGCGCAAACTGGTTTTTTACATGCGCGACCGCGCCCGTGAGCAATGGCTTTCCACCAGTGTGCACCCCGTGCAGGTGATCGCGTCTGGCGTGTTACTCGACCCCTATGCCCTGACGATTGGCTTTGCGCGGCGTTTTGCCACCTATAAGCGCGCCAGCCTGATCCTCAGTGATCTTGAGCGCCTGCTAGATTTAATCAATCGTCCTAATCGTCCAGTGCAGATCATCTTCGCAGGCAAAGCCCACCCCGATGATCACCCCGGCAAGATGCTCATTCAGGAAGTTTACCGGGCTGTCAAAAAAGCCGAAAACGGCGGCCGTTTGGTTTTCCTGGAAGATTACGATATGAATGTGGCCCGCTATCTCGTTCAGGGTGTTGATGTGTGGCTGAATACCCCGCGCCGTCCCAATGAGGCCTCCGGCACCTCCGGCGAAAAAGCCGCCATCAATGGCGTGCTGAATTTCTCGGTACTCGATGGTTGGTGGCGTGAAGGATACAACGGACTAAATGGCTGGGCGATTGGTGATGATAATGATT
The DNA here is from genome assembly GCA_018648225.1 of Chloroflexota bacterium. Lineage (NCBI taxonomy): Bacteria > Bacillati > Chloroflexota > Chloroflexota bacterium. The sequence continues at coordinate 37,131 of JABGRQ010000087.1, read as the reverse complement.
ATGAAGATCATAACTATCAAGACCAATTGGACATCGCCCACCTCTATGACGTACTCGAAAAAGAAATCATCCCACTGTATTATGACCGCGCGGAAAATAACCTGCCGCGTGAGTGGATCTCCCGCATGAAAATCGCCATCCGGACTCTGTCCCCGCAATTCAGTATGCGGCGCATGGTCAAGGAATATACCGAGCAACTCTACCTGCCTGCGATCAGCGAGTAGGTCACACAATAAAAAAATCTCCGCATCAATTTGGTGCGGAGATTTTTTGTTCCATGCTGCGGTGGTTTTTCAACGAACCACGTGATCCTGAAAAATCTTCTCTCCCGCGCGAATGGGAAGTTTGAGCCGATTTTCGAACGGCGTCAGCGGACACGACCAGCGAGCATTATAAGCACAGTAGGGGTTATAGGCTTGGTTGAAATCCACGGCTAATTTTCCATTGGGTAGCCGTTCAGGGTCCAGATAACGCCCCGCGGGGTAGGTTTCGCTTCCGGCCAGTGTGTCCACAAAGGGGATGAAAAATCCGTGTTCGCTCTCGTACACCGTCAGGGCAGCTTGCTCACCTCCCACGCTGAACCGAACCTTCCCATAGCGAGTGTATTGCTGCGTATCGCCCGTGGATGTTTGAATCGTAATTTCTTCCTGGGGATCAAAAATTTCAATATCCGCTTCAAAGCGTAGCGCCGCATTTTCCGGAAAATAATCCAGGCCGTTGAAATCTACCTGTTGTTCGCGGGTTAGCGGGCTTTGCGGATGGTCTGCAAAAAATTCGTCTTTTTCGGCACGTTCGATGGTTAAATTAGGCATGATGGCCTCCAGTGGGTTCGATATACAAAAGATGAGTTCACCCGCCCGTATCTTACTTTCTCTTAAAACCCAACCGCCCCGTTGGGAAGGCTCCCGGTTCCCGGTGGGGCGGCTTGGTGATATGAGGAGAATGTGATGATAATTATCACGCTTTCAGTTAAGTAGAAGATGAAAACCAGATAAAGGGATATTAAATATTTGCCGATTTCCAGATTGTGAATAGTTCGTTGGATGAGATTGGCCCGCTGCGCAAAATCTGTAATTTGGGGCTGGTACAGTCCACCACGGTGGAGGGTGTGCCTCCGGGCGTAATCCCGCCATCCAGAATCAGGTCTACGCATCCATCAAGCTGCTGCAAAACTTCTTGTGCCGAACAGGCATTCGCCTCCCCGGAGAGATTTGCCGAAGTAACCGCCAGCGGCCCGGTGATGTCCATTAACGCCAGCGCGTCGGGGTGATCGGGCACGCGCACCCCAATGGTAGGCAGCGGTCCGAGGGCTTCGGGCAACGCCGGGTGCCGCGGCACGATCAGCGTCAGCGGGCCAGGCCAAAAATGCTCGGCCAGCCGTCGTGCCTGCGTGGGTATTTCGCTGGCTACTTGAGAGAGATCATCGGACGAACTCATCAGCACGGCGATTGCTTTGGAGGGGGCGCGTTGTTTGGCTTCGTAAAGCAACTCAATGCCGCTTGTGTTCTGGATATGAGCGGCCAGGCCGTAAACCGTATCGGTTGGGAATGCAACCAGCCCGCCTTGTTCGAGAATTTTGATGGCAAGCGAAAATGCCTGGGAGTCTTGTGTAGAAATTAGTCGGGTTTGCATAGGATATCTTCAATGCGTAATAGTCGGTCTCGGCCCGTCAAATCGGGCAGGATGCGAATTTTGGCGTGGGGATAGTAATGTTGGGCGAGTTCGGCGGCGCGCTCCCCGTGGGATGAGTCAATTTCGAAGAGCATGAGCCAACCCCGAGCCAGGTTCCGCTGGGCCTGCTCCAGGGCGCGGCCAATCAGCTTCAGGCCGTTTTCCCCCCCATCCAATGCCAGGGTTGGTTCGCATTCGTACACATCCAGCATGTGCAAAGTTTGGGTGGGAATATAGGGTAGATTGGCGGCGATTAAATCCAGGGTTGTCGATTGAAGGTTATTGGCTAAAAGATTTGCATGGGTAAATTCAATGCGCTCGGCGACGTGGTGCTTTTCGGCGTTGGCGCGGGCAATTTTTAGCGCCGCGGGGGAAATATCGCTGGCTGCGATGTGCAAATCGGAGATGTGTTTTGCCAGTGTGATGGCAATGCAGCCAGAACCGGTGCCACTATCGGCAGCGCGGCGTTTTTGCGGGTGTGCTTGCAGCCATTGGAGGGCTTCTTCGATGAGCAATTCGGTTTCGGGGCGCGGGATGAGTACATCGGGGCTGAGGGTAAAATCCAGCCCGTAGAATTCCCAATGTCCAAGAATATAGGGCAGGGGCGTGCCTGTTTGCAGGCGCGCGGCGGCCTCGCGGAGTGATTTTTGCTGTTGGGGGGCGAGTGTGGTTTCGGGATAAGCTAACACCCAAGCGCGCGGCTTTTGGACGATATGAGCCAGCAGCACCTGGGCGTCGAGGACGGGAGTATTGCTATGTGCCGCGTTGTGTGTTAGTTGATGAAGCGCCTGGCGGATGGTTTGCTTGCCCACTTGTTCACTCTACCAGCCCCGCTTCGGCAAGGCGGTCGGCTTCATCACGCATGATAAGTTCTTCAATAAATTCTTCGATGTTGCCATCCAGCACGCCTGCTAAATGGTAAGAAGAAATATTGATGCGGTGGTCGGTGACGCGCGATTGAGGAAAGTTGTAGGTGCGAATTTTTTCAGAGCGCTCGCCGGTGCCAACTTGAGAACGGCGACTTTCGTCAATTTCAGCCATGCGTTTGGCTTCTTCGAGTTCGTAGAGTCGGGCTTTGAGAATACTCATGGCGCGCAGCCGGTTTTGCAGTTGCGAGCGTTCGTCCTGGCATTGGACAACCATACCCGAGGGCAGGTGTGTGAGCCGCACGGCAGTGGAGTTTTTTTGCACGCTCTGTCCGCCCGCCCCCGCAGATTTATAAACATCCATCTTTATATCGCTGGCAGGAATATCAATTTCAACATCATCGACTTCGGCTAAAACGGCTACAGTTGCTGTGGATGTGTGGATGCGGCCTTGCGATTCGGTGGTGGGCACGCGCTGCACGCGATGCACGCCGGACTCAAATTTGAGGCGCGAATAGACTTCTTTGCCTTTAATAAGAAAAGAAATTTCCTTGAAACCGCCAACCCCGGTTTCATTGGATGAGAGCATTTCTACTTTCCAATTCCGTTTGTCGGCATAACGGCTGTACATGCGGTAAAGGTCGGCAGCAAACAAGCCAGCTTCATCGCCGCCAGTACCGGCGCGAACTTCGACGATCACACTACGGGCATCGCGCGGGTCTTTCGGCAGTAGCATCGATTTGATTTGCAGCTCAAGTTTGGGGATGCTTTCTTCCAGTTCGCTGATTTCCAACTCGGCCAATTCGGCTAAATCGGGGTCATCGCTATCTACCAATGCTCTGGCTTCATCCAGATTTATGAGCGCCTGACGGTATTCGTCCGATTTTTTGATCAGTGGTTCTAGATCGGAACGTTCTTTACCTAATTCGGCTGCGCGTTCATAATCATTGCCAACTTGCATAAATTCTTGGGTAATTTCTTCGTAACGATCGGTAATTCCAGATAATTTTTCGAGTAACATGGCGCAGATTATACCACCCGGCGTTGTATTCGGGTTCTCCAGGAAATGCAACATGGCCTTGGAAACCTTTGCTTTGTCTGCAGGGTCTTCTATATATCGCGAGAGATTAAAAACTTACCGCAGAGTGCGCGGAGTTCGCCGAGTTTTTAGCGATTTTCTCTGCGATTTTAGCGTTCTCAACGGAAATGGCTTTTGCGTTTCGTCTTCAAGAAAGCACTGGCTTTGACCTTACAGATGCTTGCGTCCTGAATTTGGACATGCTATAATTTTTCATACGGATTTCCCCCCAAATGGAATTCAATTGAAATTCAACCGCGTTAATCGTTGCCTTGTTGCAAGCGCATCTGGCTTTGCCCGTTGCGCAGTGGTGTATGGCTATCCATTGCGCGGATTATTCCCCCTATAAGTTGAGAAAAATACATGGATGTAAAGGAACTGGAACAACAACCCCTTATCGAATTGCGTAAAGTTGCAATTTCACTCGATATCCCCCGAGCTGCCCAACTAAAAAAAGAAAAACTGATTATGCTCATCCGTCAGGCGGAAGCCGAGCGCGAAGGTCTGGAAGTGCGCGGCGGTATCCTTGAGATTATGAGCGAGGGGATTGGTTTTTTGCGTTGGGATAATTATCAGCCCAGTATGCACGATGTTTATGTTTCCCAATCGCAGATTCGGCGTTATAAATTACGCAACGGCGATATGATTTTGGGGCATGTACGCCCGCCGCGTGAATCGGAGCGCCATTACGGGTTGCTCAAGGTAGAAAGCGTGAACGGCCTGGATCCCGATGAAGCCGCGCGCCGACCCCGTTTTGAGCGTCTGACGCCGATTTTCCCCGACCAACGCTACAACCTTGAAACCGACCGTAACCTTTTGGCGACGCGCTTGATTAACCTGATTACACCTGTGGGACGCGGGCAGCGCGGTTTGATCGTCTCTCCACCCAAAGCGGGGAAGACTACCATCCTGAAAAATGTGATCAATGCGATTTCGAATCAATATCCCGAAGTTTATTTGATTGTTGCCCTGATCGGTGAGCGCCCCGAAGAAGTCACCGATATGGATCGTTCTGTCGATGCCGAAGTGATTTCGTCTACATTTGATGAGCCGGTCTCTTCACATGTGCGCGTGGCCGAGATGGTGATTGAGCGCGCTAAACGCCTGGTTGAAGTGGGGCGAGATGTATTCATTGCCATGGATTCGATTACGCGGCTTTCGCGGGCGTATAACCTGGTGGTGCAGCCTTCGGGACGCACGCTCTCGGGTGGTATTGATCCTTCGGCGTTGTATCCGCCCAAGCGATTCTTTGGGGCGGCGCGTAATATTGAAGAAGGCGGTTCGCTGACGATTGTGGCAACTTGTTTGATCGATACTGGCTCTCGCATGGACGATGTGGTCTATGAGGAATTCAAGGGCACTGGCAATATGGAATTGCATCTCTCGCGGCAGTTGCAAGAACGGCGTATTTTCCCGGCGATTGATATTAATCGCTCGTCGACTCGCCGTGAAGAACTGCTGTTGGGGCCAGATATTACCCCCCGCGTCTGGCTGATGCGCCGTATGTACGATCAGATGATTGCTTCGCCGCCGCACGGAGCCGGGATGGATACGGGTACAGCCACAGAAGCTATTTTGGATCGCTTCAAGAATACCAGCGACAATCAAGAATTCCTGATGTCGCTGAACGAATAGTTCGGGCTGACATTTCCCTATTTTTACAAAAGATGAAAAAACAACCGCGCGGCTGGCTCGATTGGTTGACTTGGGCTATTGCCTTCGCCGTGGTAGGCGTTGCAATATTGCTGAGCTGGCAGCGTTTTACGGTTCCCCGCGCGCGGGCGCTTCCACAGCCAACGATAGTTGATCTGCCAAAATCAAGCGGGGTTGCCGCGTTGCCTGCGTTCGAGGAATCGGTTGCGCCGCCCGTTTTACGGCGCATTGCGGCATTAAAAACCACCATCCCCAACCGATCGCGCACCGAAATTGTGGAGTATGTCGTTAGCGCGGGCGATTCAGTATTTGCAATTGCCGCCGCTAATGACCTCACCCCCGAAACAATCTTATGGTCTAACTATGATGTGCTTAAGGATGACCCCCACTCGCTTACGGAAGGCATGGTATTAAAAATCCCCCCCGTCGACGGGGTGTTTTATCAGGTGCAAGCTGGTGATACCCTCGCATCGGTTGCCAATACATTTGAAGTTTACGCCGATGCGATCATCACCTGGACAGCGAATCGCCTGGATTTAACCGCACCGGAACTCACTTCGGAGCAGTGGGTTATGATCCCCGGCGGAAGGCGCGAATTTCAGCAATGGATTGTACCGGTTCCGGCGCGCGGCGCGGCAGGCGTTTCTACCGGAATGTATGGCGCCGGAACTTGCTCCGGCGGATACGACGGTCTCTATGGCAGCGGCGCATTCATCTGGCCGACGAGTAACCACACACTTACCGGGAATGATTATTGGTCTGGGCATCTGGCAATAGATATTGCCGCCATTCTTGGTGAGCGCATTATGGCCTCCGATGCCGGAGTGATTATGTTTGCAGGCTGGGCCGCCGGGGGCTATGGCTACACCATCGCTGTAGATCATGGCAATGGCTATCAAACCTTGTATGCTCACCTGAACAGTGTGGATGTAAGCTGCGGTCAGAGCGTACAACAAGGCCAGCGCATTGGCTCTGGCGGCAGTTCGGGCAATTCCACCGGGCCGCACCTTCATTTCGAAGTTCGGCTTAATGGCGGTTTTGTCAATCCCTGGTATGTGCTTCCTGCACCCTAAAGAATTTTCTGCGCAGGCATTCGCCTGAGCAGTGCAATCAAAAAGGATAAAAAAATGACCTCTGAAACCCCTGAACCCAAAATCACAACCCTGGCCGAAACCCAAAATTATAGCGTTTGGGCTGCCGAAGAACCCGATGGCGAAACCACATATCAGCTTGAACTGAATAATGTTACCATCCACTTCTTTGAAGAAGAGTGGCAAGAATTTACCGAATTGGTGCGCGGGCTGGTATCGAAAAAATAAATGCCATCCGAGAAGGGAATCCCTCCCTCTATTCCCGGCATATCCTTTATGATACACTCTAACTATGGCTGTTCGAATTCTTATCGTCACCTCCATTCGTAGTCTCGGCGAGTTAATGCAACGGGCGCTGGGTGAAACAGGCCTCTATCGCGCTGATTTAGTGGAGAGCGCCGAAGCAGGGATGGAGCATACGCGCGCTGAAGAATACCATCTGGCGATTGTCGATTTTGGCGCCATGCCCGATCCAGTAGACTTTATTGCCAATATGCGCGGTGAAAGCAACCAAATCCGTATTCTGGGAATGCCCGCCGGGCCGAATGACCCGCAGAACGATCTCCACGAATCGGTTGTTGATGCCTGGCTGGCGATGCCGTTTTACTTGCCGAATTTACTCGACACACTGGCCAGCCTGGTTGAGAATAGCGCCTCAACCGATATACCTCATCAGGGCAAACCCCAAGCCATTTTTACTTCGGCTATCATCCATCGTGAGAAAAATCCTGCCCCGGCCCCCGAATGGCTGCAAGATGTCAACCGGGTGGCCCAGCACCTAACCCGCTTGTCGTTGCAATCGGCGGCGCAGGCGGCGCTTATCACACGCGGCGACCTGTTATGGGCCTATGCCGGTCAGTTGCCACAACCGGCAGCCGAAGAACTGGCTCGCCTTGTGGGTCATTATTGGGCGCACGATGGCGGCAGCGATCTGGCTCGTTTTACGCGCCTCGAAGCCACTAATAGCGAATATATGATCTATGCCACCAGCCTGGGGGATGATTATGTGCTGGCGTTGGTTTTCGAGGCTGAAACTCCATTTACGGAAATGCGTACTCAGGCGGGGAGCCTTGCCCGGCAATTATCTAAACCCCCACAGGATGAAGCGAACGCGCCCGAAGTGGATACAGCCCTCGAAGATATTCTTACCACGGGGGTTGATTCTGCCGAAGATTTCCCGCGTATCCCCTCTGATTGGCGGCCCGATGAGAGTCACATTGCCGAAGGGCGGCATAATTTCTTTGAAGACCTGCTCAAGAGCATGGATATTCCCATTGCCGATGGCGCAACCCCTGTGGGTGCTGCGGCACAAAGCCTGAGCGCTACGCCCCCGAGCGGCGCGGCGTATGAGTGGACGCCTGGTAACGAAGCCAATCTTCCGAGTTCGCCCCCCCCGCCTTCAGGGGAATCCGTTGTGCCGCCTCCTGGGGTTGGCGCGCCAGCCTCGGGCCTGGAAGCAGCGTTGGAGACGCCTCCGCCGCTCTCGCTGGCAGATACACGTCCCACAAAAACAGAAGCTGATGCCCATGTTGCCGTGGATGTCATGGAAAGAGAAGCAGCCCGAATACTATTTACGCCTGAATCGCCAACGGCTACGCTGCATAACCTCACCTATGCCTGTGTTTTGGTGCCGCGTTTGCCGCAGCATCATTTGGTGGGCGATTTGGCCGAGTATCTGAACCAGTGGACGCGGCAATTGAGCATGGCCTTTGGCTGGCGGCTGGAGCATTTATCGGTGCGACCTGATTATTTGCATTGGATTGCGGTTGTGCCCCCGGACGCATCCCCAGGGATGATGGTGCATAATTTGCGCGTGGAAATATCGCAACGTATCTTTAAAGAAATTCCGCGTCTGGAACGCGATAATCCCTCCGGCGAATTTTGGGTGGCCGATTATTTGATCGTCAATGGCCGTGATCCATTTTCCCGCCAGATGGTACAAGAGTTTATTAATAATGTGCGCACTCGTCAGGGCGCGCAATAGTTTCTTATACAATCCCCATGCCCCCTATTTTATATCTCATTGATGGTCATGCCCTGGCGTATCGGGCCTACTTTGCATTGACGCGCGGACAGGCCGACAGCCGCTGGATCACCAGTTCTGGCGAGCCGACGGCTGGCGTTTACGGATTTACCAGTGTGCTGCTGCGCATTCTGGAGCAGGAAGACCCCGATTATCTGGCGGTGGTTTTTGACACCGGTAAAACTTTCCGTGATGAGTTGTACCCCGACTATAAAGCCACGCGCGAGAAAATGCCCGATGATTTGCGTATTCAGATCGAGCGCATCCGCCAATTGGTCGACGCTTTCAATATTCCGCGCCTGGAAATGCCCGGCTACGAAGCCGATGATGTGTTGGGCAGCGTTGCTCAAATTGCCGTAGCGCAAGGTTTGGGGGTGAAGATTTTTACCGGCGATCGTGATTTATTGCAATTGGTGGATGAACGCATAATTGTCAACTTGCCTGGGCGTTCTTTATCGGACGCGAAAGATTATCTCGCCGCGGATGTGGTAGAAAAGTTAGGTGTGCGCCCCGACCAGGTGATGGATTTGAAAGCCCTGATGGGCGATTCATCCGATAATATTCCTGGCGTTAAAGGGATTGGCGCAAAAACGGCCGCGGTTCTCCTAAGCGAGTATGATACGCTCGATACTATTTACGCGCATCTCGATGAACTTAAAGCCGGGGTGCGGAATAAGCTCGAGCTGGATCGTGAAAACGCCTATCTGAGCCAGAAACTGGCCGCGATTGTGCTGGATCTGGATATTGCCCTGAATCTGGAGAAAGCACGCCCGGCGAATTTTAACCCCCAAGCCGTACACGCTGCTTTTCGCGAGTTGGAGTTCCGTTCATTGCTCAATCGTGTCGATGCGCTGCAAGCGCGCTATGGCGATGCGGTACCCGTCGCCGGACAGCAAATGACGTTGTTTGGCGATGCTGTTCATCCGACAACCGCACAGCAGAGCGGTCCTGCGCTCTCGCAAATGACAATAGTAGATACGCCCGAATTATTGCAATCGCTGGCGGCTGCGCTTGAAAAAGCTGCCGTGATTGCCTTTGATACGGAGACGACTTCAACCGACCAGATGCAGGCTGATTTGGTGGGCATCTCTTTGGCGGTGGATGAAAACCACGGCTACTATATTCCGGTGGGGCATCTTCAGGGGCGGCAGCTCGCGCTGGGCGATGTGATCGCGGCGCTAACGCCTGCGTTGACGAATCCACAGATTGCGAAAATTGGACACAATATCAAATACGATTATGTGATGTTGGCCCGCTATGGTTTGCGCGTGACTCCGCTCAGTTTCGATAGCATGATCGCTGAATGGCTGATCAATCCGGATTCGCGTAATTTGGGTTTGAAACGGCTGGCCTGGGTGCGCCTTGGCCACCAGATGACCGAGATTGAAACCCTGATTGGCAAGGGAAAGAATCAACGCAGCATGGCTGAAGTGTCGATTGTAGATGCTGCTCAATATGCCGCCGATGATGCAGTGGTTGTGTTGCGCTTGATGCCTCAACTTCAGGAAGGACTCCAAGCCGCGCAGGCCGAAAACTTATTTGCAGAGATCGAAATGCCGCTGGTAGAAGTGTTGGCAGGCATGGAGATGGCCGGTATCGGGTTGGATGTTCCGTTTTTAGAAGCTATGTCTGGCGAGTTGCACAATCGTCTGAGTACAATTTCAGAACAGATTTATCAGATGGTGGGACAACCGTTTAACTTGAATTCTCCCAAGCAACTTTCGGAGGCTTTGTTTGATCGATTGGGTATTGCGCCTCCCGAAGGCTCGCGGCGCATTTCCAGCGGATACTATTCCACCGCGGCTGGGGTGCTTGAATACCTGCGCGATCGGCATCCGGTGATGGCTTTGATCCTGGAATATCGCGAGTTGTCAAAGCTGCGTTCAACCTATTTGGAGGCCCTGCCTCAGCAGGTGAATCCACATACCGGGCGCGTGCATACATCCTATAATCAGACTGGCGCGCGCACCGGACGCATTGCCTCATCCGACCCCAATTTGCAAAATATCCCCATTCGTACCGAGTTGGGCCGCCGCGTGCGTGAGGCTTTTATTGCAGCGCCGGGGAATGTGCTGCTGGCGATTGATTATTCGCAAGTGGAATTGCGTATTGCGGCGCACATGGCCCAGGATGAAGCCATGCTGGCTGCGTTCCGCAATGGGCAAGATATTCATGCGATTACAGCCGCGGCGATCTATGCTGTTCCCCTATCAGAAGTTTCCTCTACGCAGCGGCGCCACGCCAAGGCGATAAACTTTGGCCTGATCTACGGGATGAGTCCCTTCGGGTTGACGCGCACCACCGATTTGACTCTGGCGGAAGCTGAGAATTTTGTCAGCGCCTATTTTGAGAAATTCCCGGGAGTAAAGCGCTATCTGGATACGATTCGCACATCCGCTGCGCAAACTGGTTATGTTGAAACCCTGCTGGGGCGGCGGCGTTATTTTCCGGGCTTACAAAATGTGCGTAACCAGCAGACGCGCAACCGCGAGGAACGTGAAGCGGTTAACGCTCCCATTCAGGGAACTGCTGCCGATATTATGAAAATTGCCATGCTGCGGATGGCAGCCGTTTTAAAACGAGCGAATCTTTCAGCACGCATGTTGCTTCAGGTTCATGATGAATTAGTGTTAGAATGTTCGCAAGATGATGTTGAAGTTGTTTTCGCGATGGCGCGTGAAGCCATGGAAGCCGCTTACTCCCTCGATATTCCATTAAAAACAGATGCACGCGTGGGTAAGAACTGGGGCACGTTGCAGCCTCTTGAAACGAATTCGATAACTCCTTAGCCTATTGCGGGCGCAAGCCTGTGCAGTCAAATAATGAGAATTTTATGAGCGCAGACGATCAACGCTATAAACAAGCTATGAATTTAGGGCACTCAGCAGCCTGGGATCAGGAATGGGAGCGCGCAGCTTCATTCTATAGCCAGGCGTTGGATTCTAGACACGAAGATCCAAAAGCGCTAATGAATCTAGCTTTGGCCTTTCTGAATATGTCGGAATACGACAAAGCGCTAAAATATTACTTGCGGGCAGCCGAAATTGCGCAGGATGATCCAGTGCCCTTGGAGAAAGCAGCGACACTGTATGAAAGTCTGGGGCAATTGGAAAAAGCTTCTCGGCTATCAGAGAGAGGGGCCGAGTTATACCTGAAAGAGAAAAACCCTGAAAAAGCCATCGAGAACTGGTCGCGCGCGGTGGCATTATTCCCCCAGAATTTGCAGGCTCATTCCCGCCTGGCGTTGGTTTATGAGCGATTGGGGCGAAAACCGCAAGCTATCCGCGAGTTTTTGCATGTTGCCAGTTTGTTGCAACATGCCGGTCAGCGAGAAAAAGCCTTTGACGCGGCAAATCGTGCCTTGAAGCTGGATCCAGCGAGTAAAGAGGTACAGCAGGCATTGGAGTTGTTACGGGCGGGCACTATGCTCCCTAAACCGGCGCGCCCTAAGGGGGGAACAGGCCTCTTTGGGAAACTCCCCACCCCGATCAGGGCCGAAGAGTCCGCCCCAGTTGATACGATTCGAAAAAGTGATGATCCCATCGAAGAAGCCCGCCAGACGGCGTTAAGCGATTTGGCGCGTTTATTCTTTGAGCAGGCTAAAAAAGATGCCCCATCTCCAGTTGAGCGGCAAGGATTGCAAGCGATCATGAAGGGTACCGGGCCGCTTTTCTCGAACAATGCCGATCAGTCTAAAATTATGCTGCATCTTGGTCAGGTGGTTAATTTACAATCTCAGGGTGATACGGAACAGGCAATTGAAGAGTTGAAGGGGGCGATTTCAGCGGGGTTGGATGCGCCGGCAGCCTTTTTTGGTTTAGGGAGTATGTTAGCCAAAACGGGGCGTCATGAGAGCGCCGTGCGCTATTTGGAAAGAACCGTATCGAATATTGATTATTCGTTAGGTGCGCGCTTGATTTTGGGTGGAATATGGTATGAACGCGAAAAATATAAACGGGCTGCTATGCGCTACCTAGAAGCCTTGCGCTATGCAGATGCGGAAGTTGTTGCTCCGGCACAGGCCGATGAACTCCACGAGCTTTATGAACCCATTGTTGAGATTTTCGCCAGCGAAAAGGATGAACAACGCCAGAAAAAGCTATGTGAAAATGTAGCTGAACTATTGGTGCGTCCAAATTGGCGTGAGCATTTGAATAGCGCACGCCGCCAAATCGGTGAACAGGATAGCAGCGCTCCGCCCATTCCCCTGGCAGAAATGTTGCTGGAGTCGAGTTCCAGTAATGTGGTGGTTGCTATGAGCACAGTGCGCAGTATGGCCCGCGCCGGACATATTGGTGCGGCGTTAGAAGAAGTTTTATTTGCGCTTGAGCAAGCGCCAACCTATTTGCCGTTGCACGTTGTATTGGGTGATTTATTGCTTTCCAGAGATTTATTAGCCGAAGCGGCGCAAAAATTTATGGTGGTTGCGCGTGCATATAGTGTGCGTGGCGAATCACAGCGTACGATTGCCATGTTACGGCGAGTTGTCGAAATGTTGCCGATGGATGTAGGTTCGCGGGTGCAATTGATCGAGCATCTCGTTGCCTGGGGGCAACATGATGATGCGATTATAGAGTACTTGAATCTGGCCGATGTACGTTATAGTTTGGCCGAAATCAATGAGACCCGAAAAGCTTACGCTGAAGCCTTACATCTCGCAACACAATCTTCCAATCCCGATCAGTGGCGGGTGCGTATCTGGCATCGCATTGCTGATCTTGAAACCCAGAGTTTAAATTGGCGTCAGGCTGTTCAACTGTACAAACAGATCTGTGAATTGCACCCAGATGACGGTAAAGCATATTATGGCCTGGTAAGCTTATTATTCAAACTTCAAGAATCGGAACAGGCGCTGGTGTCCATTGATCGATATATTGAAACGATGTCGAACACCGAACACGCCGATGATGTGATTACTTTCCTGAATCATGTTTTGGAAGAACAACCTGCTCATGCCATGTTGCATTACCGTTTGGCGGCGCAATACCAAATATCGCATCAAACCGAATTGTCCATTCAGCACTATGATACGGCTGGCGAACTGCTATTGGATGCCGGTGATAAGGCCGGAGCGGCTGAAATGATCAGCAAACTGATCAAACTAGACCCTCCAGAAAAGGAAAAATACCAAAAATTACTGGCCGCGTTGTAAATGCAAAAAGAAGGCCGCAGCAATTTTGCTGTGGCCTTCTTTTTTTAACCAAAGCTTTGAAGATTATGAACTTTCTCTGGGTAATTTCTTGTGGCGCGGCGAAACCCTTACTTATTTACTACCACACCTGGAACGATGTGATCGTTTGTTGGCCAATTGTATTGAGCACGGCGTAGATCTTAACTTCAATGGTTCCCGGTGCCAGCAGTGGCAAATCCATTATTCCCACACTCACGCCATCCTGATTGGTATTTTGCATTCTGCCAGAAATATCTTCATCATCTTGACCGGTCTGAAGAATAGTGAAAGATACAAAAACACCCTCAACGGGTTTGAAATTTTGATCGTAGACGACCACATATAGTTTTTGCTCGGTTTCATATTGTGGCAGTATAGGGCGGCTAACAAAAGCATGCACTCGTAGTGCTGTAGCGGGTTGTTTAAGGATCGTATCATCTACTACTACTAATTGCGGTTGCAAGTAGATTGGATTCTCGCCGTGGGAGTAGAAATACCGCGTGCCTAAATTGGTGAGCACAACTCGCTCACCGACAGGAAGTTCAGGATGTAGCTCGAAGCGGGCGCGCTGGAAATATTGCGTGGTCCAGCCGCCATGGATTTCAACCCCCGAAATTGGATACCCGAATTGACTGACCCCGCCATTTTCCTGGAAATATTCAAGAAATGCGTGACAAACTGAAAACCCGCTTTCGGGATAAAACTGGCAGGATGATGAATTTTCAGGGATCGTGACTACTTCCCCCTCGCCAGATGTATATAAGAAACTGCCCAGGGGGGTTATTTCTACGCGCAAATCACTTACGGCTTCGGGGTGAAGTTCAAAGCGTACCTTCTCAAAATATTGCACGAGCCGATTGCTATCCATATCGGTAAATGCGCTGGTAATTGGATTACCGTAAATTTCTTGTCCGTTGGCAGTACTATCATATTTGATTAAAAAGTCCCCGCTGACCCAATGCCCGGTTTCAGGAAAATAGCGACTTGAATTGGTAGTTTGAGCGTAAGTAATCGTACCAATCATTGAAAAAACAATGACAAGTAAAAAAACAGCACTATTTTTGGAGACCAAGGTTTTTTTAGCCATATTAAAAGTAGTTTTTGAACTACAAACAGTATGCAGTTACACGCAATGCATTATAACAAATAAATTTGATATTAATTCAGATTTTTGGGCGGGTTTCTGGGAATCCCTGTGGTAGTTCCCTACATCCCTAAACGTGGGGTTTCTCGCGGCAGTTCTCAAAGAGGCTTTTGGGCAGGGATATGGATAATCTACAGCAATGATGAGTAACGTTAGGGACTACTCCAAATGATAAAACTCTCACTTTTACAATTGGTGCTTATTTCACCTTGATTTGTGGTGCATACCTGGTAGCCAATCACTCTTCCAAGCGGAGCATCAATCGGGTTTAGCGTGAGCGAAGCGCTACCTTTATCATCAGTGTCTGAAAAATGATATGTGATGTGAATATCACCAGGTAAATTGAGGATTAAAACAGGCTTTGCTCCTGGTGCTGGCTCCCCATTTTCAAGAATATTTACACCAATGGTTTGTGGTTGGTTGGGTGCAACAAATGGAGATTCTTCCCAAATTAATATAGATTGCTGATTTGATTTCGGCTTATTTACCCCAGGAATAATTTCATTTGTCAAAATGTACTGACGATAAAGATAGCCCAAAGGAGTTGGCCGTATTTGTTGATCTCCAACAGCGTTTGGCAAATATTCAAGGCACAAGTTGGAAAAGCACTGCCGAAAAATTGATGGGCTTAGCGCTACAAATGGCGTAATCGGGTTTCCGGCAATTGCCGTACCGCCGTGATTCATCAGATAAGAACTTAATTCTTCAGCAATCTGAATTTCCATGTTGAGGTTGGCGGAAATTCCAAGCGCTTCTGTAATCGGAAGTAATCGGACTGTTTTTGGATCATCAAGGGGTGCAGTTAGAATTACATTGAAGAAAATCTGTTCAAGCTGTTGAGTGGATGTGACATATGGGTTTGAGAGCGGGCGGCCTAATAACTGCGGAGTAAATTGTAGTATTGCATCGCTGAAAGGTTGTTCTACGGTAGATATATTTGTGACGATACTGTCATTGGGTGAAGTGAACTCGCATACTTCAGAGCACAACCATTCGCCATAATGAAGCAATTGAATTTTATCTTGAGGGTCTGAATCTAATTGGTAGATCCCCAGATTTTCGAAGTGTTGTTCTATTCGTCCCTGGTTATCATTATGTTGAATCGCGGTGATTGGTCTTCCTACGATACTTTCTCCACCTAATCTCTGATAAAAAGTTTCAAAACCCGGATAAACAGATAATATTTCAGAAGGGGAAACGCTAGTTGAGAGTGAAAATACAGTATCCAGTTCATTCCCAATAGGTTCTAGCCTTACTTGATCGATTAGTGGGGCTGTGGGGTCAAAGGAAAACAGACCGGCAGCTGTGTACTGATAGGTAATTTCCCCATCAAAAAATGGCGGTGAGATCGGGATGCCAAATACATCGTTACCCCCTAACGCTTCATATAGACTTATAAAATGTGGAGCAAGTTCGTGGTGAGTATAATTGGGTTTAGTAGGTGCCTGTGAAGTCGCAGTACACGCAGATGATAGAAAAGTAAATATTAGGATGCTGAGTGGAAGCAAAAATACTCGTTTAATCACATAGCAGATTATACAAATTCGCTATGTGATGGACAATAGTACTGGGGTTTCTCCTTGGGAATATTATTGAGCGATCAATTTCCCAACGAGTTCAGCGGTTTGTTCCAAGATGAGATCTGCGCCTGCTTCAAGGAGTTCATCTTTTTCGCCGAAGCCGCATAACACGCCTACAGATTGCGCTCCGGCAGCTTTCGCGGCCAGAATATCCACAGTGGTATCGCCGATCATCAGGCATTCATGCGGAGCTACGCCGATTTGCTCAGCAGCCCATTCGATCGGGTCGGGGTGGGGTTTGGTGTAGCGGCAGGTTTGCGCGGTGGCGATGCAGCGGAAATGATCTCGCAATTCAAATTGATCGAGGAACCAGCCCGTGCTGCGCTCCCCGCGGGCGCTGACTACGGCCAGGGGATATACCTCCCCCAATTGAGCGAGCATTTGCTGGACTCCCTGGATGAGTAGAAAGGGTTTAGGGTCTTTGCCCAACCCCAGAGAGTAGAGCGTGTCGCCCATTTTTGCCAGGACCGAGTCGAAACCCAATTGATCGGGAATCCCAAAGAGAAAATTCCCCGGGCTTTCAACAGTCATTACAAAGCGCCGTGCAAAGGAAAGCGGGTCGTTGTTGGGGAAAAGAAATTTCAGGGGTTGTAAGTTTTTGGCAACTTTGTGTACAAATTGGTCATCGGTGTCGCTGAGGGTGCCGTCAACATCGAAGCACAAGGCGCGAATTCGGGAAAGATCGAGGGTCATGGAGAATGCCTTTCAGACGGACTAACCGTCAATGGGGGTCCAGTGTTCAGGAACTTGTACGGCCACAACTTCGCCGCGGGCGGTGATTGTGCCGTTGGCGGCCAGGGTGATGCTGACGATCACTTTGCGCCCTTTGACTGCTTTGATCTGGCCGCGCAGTTCCAGGGGAGGGCCGAGGGGGGTAGGTTTTAAATAATCTACATGCAAGGACGCGGTAACAAAGCGCAGCGGCTTCCCGTTATCATCCATAGCGCGTCCGGCTGCGCGGTAGGCTGCCGCTGCGGCAGATCCGGTGCCGTGGCAGTCGATCAGTGATGCAATGAGCCCGCCGTAAACATAACCGGGGATGGCGGTATGGTAGGGTTGCGGCTGAAAAGTCGCGTAAGCTTCGCCAACTTTTTCATCCCAATAGCTCTTGATCGGGTGGCCGTGTTCGTTGAGGCTGCCACATCCGTAACAGTGGCTCCATTGTTCAGGGTAGTGATCCTGGATAGCTTTTGACGGCATAGTAACTCCTGGTATTTGTTTGGTTCATTCGGAACTGGCGAGACATTCCCAAAGAGCCATACTTTTTCGTCATTTATCTTTGATTGTAATCGTCTTTGATAGTGTCAGCAAGTATGGCCCGGAGAACTATTGCGGGGGAGGGGTAAGTTTGTTATATTGAAGTTGTTGATATTCCCGAATATTTACGGAGGCGTGTTCATGGATACAAGCTTGGTTGTGCGTTATCGCCTGGGAGATCAGGATTGGCAAGAAAATATTTTTACGAGCGAAACGATCCTGATTGGACGCGGCGAAGATTGCGATTTTCAACTGGAACATCGTGAAGTCTCGCGGCATCATGTTCGCCTGGAGCGTATGGGCACGCAATGGACGGTGACAGATTTAGGTTCCAGCAATGGCACCCTGCTCAACGGCCAGCCCATTGCGGCGCGTACGCCCGTACAGCTTTCTGCAGGCCAGGTTTTAACAATCGGGGGTTTTGAGTTGGGGTTGGCGTTGAGCGGCGGCGCGGCAACTTATGTGGCTGGTGGTATGTCTGAAGAAAACTCGCCATTTCAGCTGCGTTACCGATATGGGAATGGAGAATGGCAAACACACCTTCTGAGAACCGGTGATATGATTCTGGGGCGTGGCGCAGAGAGTGATCTTGTGCTGAACGATGACGAAGCCTCGCGCCAACATGCTCGCATCAGCGT
The DNA here is from genome assembly GCA_018648225.1 of Chloroflexota bacterium. Lineage (NCBI taxonomy): Bacteria > Bacillati > Chloroflexota > Chloroflexota bacterium. The sequence goes on along the minus strand of JABGRQ010000087.1, from coordinate 18,960 downwards.
TGTTGGGAATGAACTCGGGTTGACAGATTTAGGCTCCACCAATGGCACGCAAGTGGGGGGTGTTATGCTGACACCCCAACGGAAGTATCCTGTTCAGGCGGGGCAATTTATCACAATTGGTCAGTTTACATTGTATCTTGAACAGATAGAACAGCCGGGCGGTTTTGCGCCTTCGGCCAGTGGAACGATGATGATGCCTGGTCAAATTGGCGCGCTGGCTGGAAGTGGCGCTTCGCATACCGCGTTGGATGTTGATCTTTCTGCTGCGCCGACTGCCGTGCGCACGATGAATTTGTCTGCGCATGAAAAGGTTACGGTAGGGCGGGCGGTGGATAATCAGGTGGTGCTCAATCATCCCCTGGTGAGCCGCTATCACGCCGTGATCGAGCGCATGGGGAAGCGGTTTAGTATCAAAGACTTGCGCAGCAGTAATGGAATTTATGTTAATGAAGAGCGCATCGATCGCGAAGCCTACCTGAAAGATTGGGACCAGATTCGCATCGGGCCGTATGTTTTCGTTCTTTCCGGCCAGCAACTCCAGGGGCAAGTTGAGCAGGGCATCCGCATCGAGGTGCGCAATATTAATCAGCAAGTTACCCCCTCGTTGAATCTACTCAAAGATATTAATCTCAACATCGAGCCGAACGAATTTGTGGCGCTGGTGGGGATGAGCGGCGCGGGCAAAACTACCTTTATGAACGCCATCAGCGGATATTGGCCTGCCAGCCACGGCAGCGTAACCGTGAACGGAATCGATCTGTATGCCCATTACGATCTTTTCCGCAACGATATTGGCTATGTGCCGCAGAAAGATATTGTGCATCAGGAACTGACCCCGGAGATGGCGCTGGATTTTGTGGCGAAATTGCGCATGCCGCCGGATACCAGCCCGGCGGAGCGTCAGGCCACGGTGCGCGAAGTGCTGGATGTGCTCGATCTCACCGAGCGCCGCGATATTCCCATTGCGCGGCTCTCAGGCGGGCAGTTGAAACGCGTTTCGATTGGTGTGGAATTGCTGACCAAGCCGCGCTTGTTCTTTTTGGATGAACCGACCAGCGGGCTGGACCCTGGCACCGAATATGACATGATGAAGTTGATGCGCCGTCTGGCCGATCAGGGGCGCACGGTGATTTTAATTACCCATGCCACCAAAAACGTGATGCTCTGCGATAAAGCGGTTTTCTTGGCCCGTGGTGGAAATCTGGCTTTCTATGGTGCTCCCGAAGACGCGCTCGAGTATTTTGACAAATATCGTAACGAGCGCGAGCGCCGCGAAAAAGATATGGAATTCGATGATATTTACCGCATCCTGAACGATGATGCGCGTGGCAAGCCCGAAGAATGGCGCGAACGTTATCTTGGCTCATCGATTTATGCCCAGGCAATGGGCTGGGATACCGGTGCCCGTTCGCTCGCAGTTTCTCAGGTTGCAGCTGAGGCTCAGCGTCCACCTTCCAACAAGCGTCGAATTTCAGGGATGCGCCAGTTTACCATCCTCTCAGCGCGCAATTTGAAGATCATCCTACAGGACAAGATTTCACTGATTATGATGCTGGCATTGGCGCCAATACTGGGCCTGATGGATTTCATCTGGGGTAATGATCTGTTTAATCCTGTTACCGGCGATGTAGAATTGGTGATCTCACAATGGTATATGCTGGCGATTGTGGCTATCTTGGCCGGATCCTTGAGCAGTGTGCGCGAAATTGTTAAAGAAGCCGATATTTACAAGCGCGAACGGGCTGTCAATTTGAAGATATTCCCTTACCTGATGTCGAAGGCTTGGGTAGGCGTGGTGTTGGCGATCTATCAGGCCGCCGTGCTGATGGCCTTTCGAATAGCGTTTGTAAAACCGCTGATCCCAAGCACTTTGGATTATGTGGCTTTCTTTATCACCCTGTTTTTGGGGAGTTTATCAGGCTACCTGATTGGCCTGGCAATTTCGGCGATTGCCCCGAACCAAAATTCGGCCATGCTCTTGTTAATCACGATTCTTGTTCCGCAATTTCTTTTTGCGGGCGCGCTTTTGCCCATTGATGTCATCCCCGGTGGGAGGCCGATCAGTGTGGTGATGTCCTCGCGCTGGGTTTGGGAGGGCTTTATCCAGGCTTCGCACATGGGCGATAAGCTTATGGAGGACCCCTGCTTAACCGGGTTTCCAAAGAGCGATCGCCAGCATTTGCCGGATGAGGTAAAGGCCAATTGCTCCTGTATGGGCGAGAGTATTTTTACCGATTGTGCGGATTTTCCGGGCATTTTATCGCCTGATTTCTATGATGATGTTGCCAGGGAGAAACTGGCGATGCTCGAACCGGCAGAGCCTCCGCAGCCTACTGCGTATCTATACCCCACCGCGCTGCCTTCGCTGACTCCGATGTTTACCCCTACACCGTTACCCTCCCCGACGCCATACCCCACGCCCGCCGATCCGCGCAATATGGAAGCCTATATGGATGATTCGCGTACTCAGGGCAAAGAACAGCAGGATGCGGCTATGGATCAATTTGAACAATATCGCCTCGATAGTCAGGATCAGGGTCAGGTATATGCCGATCAGATGGATGCCCAAGGTGATGAATACGCCGATCTGCGACAGGAACAGGCCGATGAGTACACCGATGCCATGCAAGATTATGGCGATGAGCGCGCCGATTGGGTCAAGAGCCGCGAGAAAGCGATCAACAGCGCCGAGTCTTTGCTTGGTACCATATACGATGATTATGGCTATGTCTTTGAAGGTTCTATTTTCTCTCGCTGGATGGTGCTCGCGGTGATTATGCTGGTGCTGATGGGTATTATGCTCGTCTTCCAAAAGCGTAAGGATGTTGTATAGATTTTAGATTTTTGGGAATCACCGTGGGTTTTCTCACGGCCGTTGCCAAAGAACCCTGATTTTGTTCTAAATAAAGTTGAAAGATTATGCAAAAAAAATTGACTCAACAACAATGGATTTTGATAAGCGGTGACGTAATCATCGCGATTATCATAACGTTATGGGGCTTTGCTAGCCATGACACGCTGGATACGGCTGGCTTGTATATGTTAACGACATTTGTCCCGGTATTGGTGGCCTGGTTGATGATCGCACCCCTTTTGGGTGTTTACGATCTCGAACGGATGAAAAACTTTCGTCAATTATGGCGTCCATTTTATGCCATGATTATCGTCAGTCCCATGGCCGCCCTCATCCGGGCATTTTGGCTTGGGCGCGGCATCGCGCCACTTTTCGTTGTAGTTTTGGGCGGCTTCAGCGCGCTGGGAATTTTGTTCTGGCGAGTTGTGTATTGGATGTTGGTTTGGCGAGGAAAACTATAACGTGAATGAATCTGCACTCATCCAGGCCGCTCAAAAGGGCGATTTAGAAGCTTTCAATCAACTGGTTTTGGCTTATCAAGACCGCGTCTACAATCAGGCCTACCGCGTGATGGGCGAGCGCAGTGCGGCTGAAGATGCTGCTCAGGAAGCCTTTATTTCGGCCTATCGCAAACTTCATACCTACCGCGGCGGATCATTTACCGCATGGCTGCTGCGCATTGTCACCAATGCTTGCTACGACGAACTACGCCGCCAAAAACGCCGCCCCACAACACCCCTGGAACCCGAAACCAATGACGGCGAGATTTTCGATTCGCCCCAATGGCTGATTGATCCTGGCGATTCGCCGGAAACTTCCCTGCAGCGCGGCGAGTTAGCTGCTGCCATTCAGCGCTGCCTCAACGAGTTGCCTATCAATTTTCGCATGGCAATTGTGCTGATCGATATTCAGGGCCTCGACTATAGCGAAGCGGCCACAGTTATTGAAAAGCCGCTCGGTACGATCAAAAGCCGTTTGGCGCGTGCTCGCCAGCGTATGCAAAATTGCCTCCAAAAATTTCGGGAACTTCTGCCGCACGCCCATCGTCTGAGAGAGGAGGCCGCATTATGACCGACCAAATTTCTCGCCGCGATTGGGAACGCTTATCCGCTTACCTGGATGGGCAGCTTGCTGAAAAAGAGCGCGACCTTCTCGCGGCTCGCCTGAAACAAAACCCGGCACTTCAATCTGCCCTGGATGATTTAACCGCGCTGCGTGGCGCGCTGCACAGCCTGCCGCAAATGCGCGCCCCGCGCAATTTCACCCTCACGCCGCAGATGGTTGCTTTACGTTCGCCGCGCGCGGCACGACTTTATCCTACTTTCAGGCTGGCCTCCGTGCTTTCGAGTTTACTTTTCATTATCGTATTTTTGGGGAATTTCTTCGTATCCAGCCGCATGGCGATGGCTCCGGCGCAAGAACTGGCCGCACCTGCCGCTCAGAAAGCTGCCGAAGAAGTCGAAATGATGGCTGAAGCCCCTGCTGCACCCGCAGAAGAAGCCGCGGCCGATATGGCTGTCGCGGAGAATACAGGCGAAGCGCTGCCGGAGTCTGTGGAAGCTGAATCCGCCGCGGAAGCAGAACCTGCTTTATTGGCGACGACCACCCCCGCAGGAGTCATGGCTGAAGAAGAATCCGCCCCGATGATGACAGCTATCCCCACAGCTACACCTGCCCCCGCACAGGTTATCCCCGACTCGCTCGCCGCGGATTCTGAAATCCCCCGCACAGTTGCTACACATCTGAGCGGTTTCGCGCTTCTTGAAATCATTTTGGCATCCCTGGCGCTGACCACTGGCGTGGTGGCGCTGTATTTGCGCTGGCGGTCGCGGCGATGAACCCTGTGGATGTAAAATTTTGCCTACGTTGTGGCACTGCGTTGGGCGAGGCCCATCGACGCGGGCGTTTGCGCCCGGTGTGCCCGGCCTGCAATTGGATTTTCTTTCCCGACCCGAAAGTCGCCGCGGCTGTTTTGGTTGAGCAGGATGGCAAGGTCTTGCTGGTGCGGCGCGTGCATCAACCCCAACGCGGCTTATGGACACTGCCTGCTGGATTTGTCGATGCCGGTGAAGACGTGGCGCGCGCCGCTGAACGCGAATGCCTGGAAGAGACCGGCCTGGTTGTGAGCGTAACAGCTTTGCTCGATGTGATTCCTGGTCAAGAACATGCCCGTGGCGCCGATATGGTGATTGCATACCGTGCTGCTGTGGTTTCAGGCCATTTGCAGGCTAGCGATGATGCTGACCAGGCCGAGTTTTTTGCTCGCGATGATTTACCGCCGTTGGCTTTTGAAGCTACGCGAAAACTCATCGCGCTTTGGGTGTCTTTGGCGGCAAAAACTACCCAAATAGCTCCATAGGACTGTATTTTGTCGTTATGCATTTGTGATAGAATTTCAAAACTTATGGAAGTTCTTTACCTACACGTAACCTTACCGTTGTTCTAATCAAGGAGGATGAAATGAAATACCCGTTTATCAAACCACTGATGCTGATTGGCGCATTATTTTTGTTGGTTACGCTGGCTTGCAGCACTCCTAGCCCTGCCCCGACAGAAGCTCCTGTACAAGCGCCAGCGGAACCTGTGCAAACCAAAGCAGTTGAACCGGCCCAACCAGTAGAACCCGCCCAACCGGCCCAAGCTGTTGCGTCGGGCGCGATTTCCAGCCTGACTGACGTGCGTAACGCCGCGATTCAAATTCAGGCAGAAGGTACTTTTGTTGATTTTGAGGGCGCGTATGTTGGCGCGGGTCGCGGGTCTGGTTTCATTATCGATCCGTCTGGTCTGGCTGTAACCAATAACCACGTAGTTACCGGTGCAGCGTTACTAAAAGTATGGATTGGTGGCGACACCACGAAATCGTATAATGCCCGCGTCGTAGCTGTTTCCGAATGTTCTGACTTGGCCGTGATTGACATTGATGGCGATGGTTTCCCTTATTTGGAGTGGTATTCCGATCCGATCGCTGTTGGGCTTGAAGTCTATTCCGTAGGCTTCCCCCTCGGCGAAACGGAATATACCTTGACCAAAGGTATTGTCTCTAAAGAGAATACCAGCGGCGAATCAGACTGGGCATCGGTTGATTCCGTTATTATGCACGATGCCACGATTAATCCGGGCAACTCTGGTGGCCCGTTAGTTACCGGCGATGGCAAAATTGTTGGTGTGAATTACGCGGCTGCAGCTGATGTGAATCAATACTTTGCGATTGGCCGCGAGAAAGCGGTTCCCATTATCGATGAATTGAAAGCTGGCCGCGACGTAGATTCTCTTGGTATCAATGGTCAGGCAATTGTCTCGGACGATGGCACCATTTCAGGTATTTGGGTTTCATCGGTTGCCTCAGGTTCACCGGCAGATCGCGCTGGCATTACAGGTGGCGATATCGTTATGGGTTTGGAAGGTCATCCTGTTGGTGCAAATGCGGTCATGGCAGATTATTGCGATATTATTCGCACGCATAATGCCAGCGATGTAATGGATATTGAAGTTTATCGTTATGGTACCGATGAAACTCTGGCAGGCCAGCTTAATGGCAGCGCCTTAACCGTTACTTCTACGGGTTCTAGCGGAACATCGAGTGGCACATCATCGGGTTCCACTTCCAGCGGTAATACAAGTAATGTTTCTGGCGATTTCATGGCTGTGGTAGACGACCTGGATATTCTGTATATCGAAATTCCTTCCTGGTGGAGCGAAATTAATGGAGGCATATGGGAAGCCAACTGGGGTACATCTTCGGGTGATATTCCGTTTCAGGCTGCGCGTATTGTTGCTGCACCAAGCCTTGATGATTTCAATTCCTACTGGAACGCGCCGGGCGTAAACTTTTCTGCTTCGGCTGATTGGGGCAAAATTGGCGGTTATGTCCAGATACTGGATGATGCAGGATATACTTGGTATGTAGATTCGTGTGAGAAAACCGGACGTTATTCTTACGAAGACCCGAAGTTTGAAGGCCGCTTTGATGTTTGGGATTGCGGGATTGATGCGGATGTCATTGTTTTGGGTGCGCGCCCGATTGCCGATAAATTTGCCTATCTGGTATTGCTTCAAATTCAGTTGGGTGAAGATTGGGGCGATTCGGATGGCACAATCGAAGATCGCATTAGCGAAACTTTTGATGTCGTGAATACACTCCCATAGTTCAGTGTTTGTGTCCCCTCTGTGGTTTTAAAGAGAGCGCCAGTTTTCTTTTGCTGACGCTCTCTACTTTGATGGTTGTTATTACACCTATGTGGGGGTGTTAATGCGATTGCAGGTACACATAGCGGGCTTGCAGCGCGTTATAGATATAATTCTGCCACATCATAATCACTCGATTTTGCCCATAGCTGTGACTGCCATACGTTTGAATAATCAGCCGTCCATCAACGCAGACTACCGCCGTTGCGTAGCTATCCTTGATGGCTGAACGCGCCCCCCACAATAATTGGGCGTCACTTCCGGGTTGCAATTTCATTAGATCGCCCAGGTCAAAGATATCCCATACCCAAAAATTCGACGGGTTGGTCAGGGCAATCCCCTCGTTGGGGAAGTGATGAATGGGATGTTCGCCGTTGATCGGGAAGAGTAGTTGTTTGTCAACGGGCACATTGATCCAGTCTTGTTGGAATTTCACCCCGCACCGTCCTAATATTACGGCAATCTTTCCAGATGCAATATCATCAATATCCCACTCTTCAATGATGATCGAACTACCGGCATTCAACGAATCGTTGAGATAAACATAGAATTCCCCCGAGATATTTTCTCTGGCCTCCTTGGCTGAGATAATCAAATCCCACCCCTGGCCTCCAGGACCACCCGAAAGTAACTGAGTCTTAAAATGCCCCATTGCATCGTTCACATCCACATAGCTCATGCTCATTGCGTCCAACGCAGGTTGAACAAACCCGAAAATTGCCATATCTTCAAAAAGCAAAATATTGGCAGTCCGCATCCAGGCTTCAAAATCAGCCTGATTGATCGTTGGTTGTGCGCCCGTCGGCGGTTGTTGTGGCGGTTGATTTTGCGTGTCTTGAGTATCTACCGTTTGTGGTGTATTTGTGGGTGAAAGGGTGTTTGTGGGTTGCGGCGTGTTCGAGGGCTGTGCATTCACCGTTGCCTGCACATCCAATGCCATTTGCGTTGCATTTTGGGCAGTTTGCGTTTCTTGAACTTGACGCGCCGACTGTTCCTCATCGACTTCGTCTGCTGCCGCCTGGTCATCTTCGGCTTGAGCCGTCAGGGTTTGATTTTGCGCAAATTGCGTCGCTTGCACATTGATCGCTACCTGGGTTTGGTTGCTGCTTTCTGTTGTCGGTGTATTGCAGGCCAGGCCAACCGCTAGGACAAAGAGAACGGGTAACGCGAAAAATAGCAGGGGATATATTCGCTTGGGGCGTAGGAAAGTATTCATCTTTTTCTCCTAAAAAGTAAAACCAGTTCTTATTTGCCCAATAGCACCTGCCGGATCGTTTTTGGCGCAACTCCGGCGGCGGCATCTTCATGGCCCAAGATAATGTTGGCTAACATCAATTGTAAATCAGGAATATTCTGAGCCGACTCAATAAAACGAGAAATCAACAAGGGGTTGATATAGAGCTTGCGAATGCGCGCCAACATCACAAAAAGGCGTTGAAAATGACGGCGCAATAAGGCATTATAAGCCACAAAATCATCCGACGAGAAATCGCCACGCCTGAACATACCTTGAATATGCTCGGCGGCCAGCCTCCCGCTTTCCAGGGCAAAGTCAATTCCCTCTCCGGTGAGGGGGTTAACTAATCCGGCAGCTTCGCCAACGAGCAGGCAACCCTGCCCAAATGTTGCCGCGGTGGGGAAATCCATCCGGATCGGGAAGCCTTTTACCGGCTCCAGGGCAATCGCGTTCTTCAACATTTCGCGCACTGTTTCTTGCGCAATGAAATCATTGAAAACCTGATTGGCGTTTTTCGGTTTCCAGTGGCGAGCAATCCCGTGCGGCCAGTAGCCAACGCCAATATTGGCCATAGTATCCGAGATGGGAAATACCCAGCCATAGCCCGGTAAGGGAATCCCGTCGAAATAGGCGGCCACATTTCGGCTCAACCCGCTGACGCCATCCAGATACTGGCGCGCCGCCATAATCATCGTGGGCTGTCTTTTGATAATTCTTGTATTTTTGAGCAGTTTTAAATTTGCGCCGGTCGCGATAATCCCCATCCGGGCTTCAATTTCGATATTTTGTTGATTATGCTTGCCTGAGATGAGAATTCCACGGGCGGTTTTCTCGATATTGTGGATATTGGTCTTCCCCTTGAAGATTGCCCCGGCCTGGATGGCTCGCTCAAAAATGAGTTGATCCAGTTTAAACCGCGGGATGGTCACCAAATAATTGGGCAGGTTCTCCTTTTGGGGGATGGGCATGTGCAGGTGTTGCTGCCGCGGTGCAAAGAGATGGATGCCATCAATCCGGAAACCCTCCCGGTGGACATCCTCCAGAAGACCCATTTCGCTGAGTATATCCAGCGCGCGCGGAGTAAGTCCGTCGCCGCAAGTTTTATGCCGTGGGAATTCAGCTTTATCGAGCAATAATACATTATAGCCCTGTTTTGTCAAAAAATAAGCCGCGGAAGATCCGCCCGGACCCGCGCCGATGATGGCGATGTCGTGTTTTGGAGATGATAGGGTAGCCGCCAAATCACTAACCTTGCTCAAACGCGCCCACAATATTGAGTACTGCCTGGCGCGAGAGTTTTTCCTCGCCGCGTTCTAACGCTTCAAGGGTGGCATACGCAAGGGAGCGCGGAATCTCAACGAAGTGCATGAAAGTTGTGAGCGGCAATGTTTTAGCGTAGCTACTGAACCCATCCAGGTTTTCGCGCGCATAGGTAAACATCTGCTCAAAACTCCAGCCATCGGGAAAATAATCGACGCCGCGGGCCAGGTCATCAACCCGGTTGCGGAGAATATTCACCGTTTGCAGCCCGCGCCCAAACTGGATGGCGTGCGTGCGGTGGATTTGTACCTTTTCAAACCAGGCCCAAATATCACACAGCAGCAGGCCAACCGCGCCAGCCACACCATAGGTGTAGCGGTCCAGGTCCGATTGATTATCTACCCGCCAGTTATCCACTGCCCACTGTGCCATGCGGTCAGACATGGTGGCAGTTGCTTCCCATACGCGCGGGGCGATGAATGTGGGCGCATAACAGGCCCATTCGCCAATCCGCAGTGTGACTTCGGGCAGTTCGTCGCGGTATTCACTGAAGAGTTGGGCAAACTCGGCATGGGCAAATCTTTCGACCGATGTTTGCGCCTGCAAGATACGGCTAATGCCATGCAGCAGTACAGCCTTAACCTGCCCATCCAGCGTGGCATGGTCTTCAATCTCATCAATTGCTCGCAAACAAAGATACCCCGCGGCGACAGCATCACGCAGCCCGGCGGGTAATTTAACAATGGGTAGATAAAACGTGCGACTGGTGAGTTCGAGCATTTGCATAGCTTCAGAATAGCTTGCCATTGCGTGATTCCTTTACGGGTAAAAGTATTTTATTCGCCGGAGCGCTGCACGCTGAATGCAACACTTTGGTTGTATTCATTCCCGGCAAGATCAATGGCCCGGATGGTCAGAGTGTGTTCGCCAATCCGGGGGAGCCAGGGTAGTGCGAAGGGGGGTTGAATTTGTATATCGAGCGCCTGATCATCAAGCAGATATTCAATTTGCAGCAAGCCCAAATTATCGCTGGCCTGTACCTGGAAGGTGATGGGCGTGGCAGGCTGATACTCGAAAACCTGCCCTTCTTCAGGGTAGATAATCGCCGCATCGGGCGGTAAATTATCCACCGTAACCTGGATGGTGTGCGTATCCACGCGTTGTCCGCTGCGCAGGACGATTAGCTGGATGGCGTATAGCCCGTTTAAATCGCGGGTATCCCAACTGCCGAGCCACTGGTTGCGAACCGGAGTGGTGATATCATCAGTGATCGCCAGCCAGCTTTGGGGGTTGAGTCCCTGCCCAACCTGTAAACGATAGGATGTGAAATCTGTTCCAGTTGCGCTGCCCTGAATTTCCACATTGCCGGTGATGGTGGTGAAAATTTGCGGCGCAATAATTTCTGCCTCTGTTGATGGGTCAGGCATGTGGATGACATCATAAGCGCTGGGCGGGGCAAGGATTGCGCTTTGAGCGGCCCAACTGTTGGCCTCAGGCGGCACCAGCATATAAACACGCGCTTCGATAAGCTCCGGGGGAGTGAACACCGTTGCCAGCCGTCCGGTTTCGCGATTGACTTCGTAGACGCGAAAAAGGGTGTCGGCCTGGGTGGGTTCGTGCCCGCTGAGAAAAACTTCGCTAACCAGGCTGGGACACTCCGCGGTGGGCAGCATCCCCGAAGGGTCGCAGACCGTCAGGGTGTTGATTCCCAGGGGCGCTTGCCAGCTTTCACTGGGAAGGTCGCGGGTAGCATATTGCATGATGGCGCGCCACAGAGCCGCGCTCATCTGCGGGGTTGGCGCGCCACCATGGGGGGAGTCCGCTGCATCCGTTCCCAACCAGACGCCCACCACCAATTGTGGTGTATAGCCAACGGTCCAGCTATCGGTTCCTTGCGCCGTCATCCCCATTTTTGTTGCCGTGGGTCGCCCGATTTCCAGCGAATTGGGATGCCCCAGGCTCGGCCAGCGCGCGGCTTCATCGCTGAGCATGTGGTTTATCAGGTAGGCCAGTTGCGCGCCGGTCACTGGCTGGGTATCGGCCTGCGAATTGCTGAACCAGATTTGCCCGTGCGTATCGGTCACCTGCGTGAAAGTGAGCGCGGAAAGTTCAGGGCCGTCATCGCCGGGTTGAATCTGCCCCGCAAAATTGCCCTCGTGCGCCAAGATACCGTAGGCTTGCGTCATTTCGAGCAGGGTTACTTCGCCTTCGCCCAGCAGATACGCGCAGCCCGGGCATTCGGGCAGGTTGTTGGCGCTGGTTTCAAATTGAGCCGAAATTCCAAATTGACCGATTGTGCGCCATACATTTTCGGCGCCGATCTGATTCATGGTTGCCAGAGCGGGGGTGAGATAGTCGTTGACCATTGCCAGGCGCAGGCGCACCGGCCCCTGATAGGCGTTATCGGGTTGGACGAGCTGGTTGATTTCGCTTCCGAAGACGGTAGGAATATCCCACAGCAGACTGGCGGGAGTGAAGCCGCGCGTGAACGCAGTGAGATAGACAAAGGGCGTTAGCAGTGAGCCAGGCGCGTGGCCGGGGAGGTGGGCGGGGTCGCGCCCGGGGGTGGTTTCACCGACCATCGCAAGCACCTGCCCCGTGAGCGGATCGAGCGCAACGATATTGGCATCCAGCGCTCCGGCAGGGAAGGTGTTTTCCAAAGCCAGCGCAGGCAACAGGCGGGCTGCGGCGCAATTTTCGGTGGCGATAACTGCGCCAGCCAGCTGCTGTAAATGATTCTGTGTTGCGCAAACGGCCTGTTGCTGCAAGTCGTAATCGATGGTGGTGATGATATTAAAGCCACCGCGTTCCAGACGTTGCGCGGGGATGTTGGGGGTGAGTTGTTCCCAAACCAGATTGACGAACGCCGGGGCGAGTTGCGTTTTTTGCGCCGGTGCAGTTTGAAATCGCGGCGAAATGGTTTGTGCCTCGGTCACTTCTGCCGCGGAGAGATAACCCTGTACCTGCATGGTTTCGAGTACCGTATGCCCGGCTTCGAGAATCGTATCGGGTGCATTAAAGGGGTTGAGGCTGGGTGATTGCGCGATCGCGGCCAGGATGGCGGCATCGCTGAGTTCGAGTTCGGCGATCTCTTTGCCCAGGTATACTTCGGCGGCCGCAGCCGCGCCGTAGATGCGATTGCCATAATAGGCGCTGTTGAGATACCACTCGAGTATTTTGGTGCGTCCAAAGTTGGCGGTGATTTGGGAAGCTAGCAGGCGTTCGCGCGCGCCCCGCCAGACGCTGTCGGGTTCGTCCCAGAGCAATAAGTCAGAAACGAGTTGTTGGGTGATGGTTTTTTCTGCTTTGATACGCGGGTCCAGCACGGTGAAGCCAGGATGTTGCCAGAAATCAGGGTCGCGGGTGGCAAGCGTAGCTGTGATGAGTTCTTCGGGGAATTTGTCGATGGGGGTGTAGTTTCGCGCTGAGAGCGCGGGGTTGTCCATCTCGAGCAAGATGTGTTCGCCGCTGCGATCATAAAAACGGGTAGGCTGCAAGAGCAAGCCGTTGGGGGGTTCCAGCAACAGAGGCAGGGTTGCCAGTGGGGGCAGGTCGCGAGTTAGCGAAGCGTAAAGCGCCGTGCCGAGAATGGCGAATAGCGCGATCGCCATACTGACCAGAATCGCAACACCTAAACCGGTGCGGCGCAGGGGCGTGTTATCGTATTTTTTATTGCGGCGATGACGTGAGCGTAATATCCCTGGGATGTTCGACATGGGAACATTGTACAACAGAAATGAATGCAGGTGATTAGGACTTGAGGGTTAGGTGCCCCCGCCCCCTGAATACCCAATTACCTAATCCCTTATTACCTGTTTTTGCTGCGCGATTTGCAAAATCTCGAATGCCGAGCGGAGGGTACTCTCGCTGACTTCGCCAAGCATTTGGGCAAGTTCTTGCAGGCGCTTGTCCCCGTCGATGGCTTCAGCCTGCGTGGTGGTGCGACCTTCTTCAAGATGTTTCTGTACGCGAAAGTGCTGATGACCAAATGCAGCCAGTTGTGGCAGGTGCGTAATACATAAAACCTGATGCTCCTGGGCCAACAGCCAGAGTTTTTCGCCCACAATCATGCCGACGCGCCCGCCAATGCCCTGATCAATTTCGTCGAAAATTAGGGTGGGGATGTGGTCGGCGCGTGCGAGGACGTTCTTCATCGCCAGCATCAAGCGCGAGGTTTCACCACCGGAGGCTACTTTTGCCAGGGGTTTCAGTCCCTCACCGGGGTTGGTTTCGATCAGGAATTCGACGCGCTCATGTCCATCGGGGGTGAAGACCACACGCTTGCCATCGGGCATTGGAATGCCATTGGGGTCCGGATCAACCTGAAAATCCACGGCGAAGCGCGCCCCAGACATGCGCAGATCGACCAATTCGCCTTCAATCGAACTTTGCAATAAATCTGCTGCAGCATGGCGTTTTTCAGATAAAGCCGCGGCGCGTTTGCCAAGTTCAGTCAATTGGGCAGTTTCTTCGCTCTGCAATTCGCTGATGCGTTCGCTGGCATGGGTGATGGCATCCAGCTCCATTTGCGCGTTTTTACCAAAGGCGATAATCTCTGCAATGCTGTCGCCGTATTTGCGTTTGAGCGCGTTGATCATATCGAGTCGGTCTTCAACTTGATCGAGGCGGCGGGGATTAAATTCGATATTTTCCAGGTAGTCGCGCAGAGTGTGGCTGAGGTCGGTGAGTTCTTCGAAGATGCCGCTGGCCTGTTCGTGAAGCGTACTTTGAGAGGCATCGGCCTGGGCCAGGGCAGCCAATGCTTGCAGGGCTTCCCCGAAACGGTCGCTGATGGAGGGGTCTTCAGGGGTGCTCTCATCAAGCAGTAATAAGGCTTTTTGCCCTTGCGCGGAGAGTTTTTCGGCATTTGCCAGGCGGTTGCGTTCTTCGATGAGGTCAGTTTCTTCGCCCGATTTAAGTTTGGCAGTTTCGATTTCGTCGATCTGGTAGGTGAGCATATCGGCGCGTTGCGCAGCCTGGCGCTCGTTTTGTTGCAACTCTTTGAGTTCCTGGCGGATTTTGGTCAGCTCGCGATAGGTGGTTTTGTAGTGGTCAAAGACGGCCTGCAAATCGATATAGCGGTCGAGCAGGTGCAAGTGTTCGCGCACGCGCAACAACGAAAGGTGTTCCGACTGCCCATGAATATCCACAAGTTGTTCGCCCAATTCGCGCAACACACTTACATTGCTCATGCGTCCATTGATGCGCACGACATTGCGGCTGTCGCGGCGGATTTCGCGCCCCAGGGTGACGAAATCGGGATGGTCGAGCAGCGCTTCGCGGTCCAACGTGGCGTGAATGCTGCTACGAGTGCGTTCGGGAATCTTAAAGGTGGCTTCGACCAGTGCCCCTTCGGCGCCGCTGCGGATGAACGAACTGTCGGCGCGGCTGCCCAGGAGTGTGTTCAGCGCATCCATGATGATCGATTTGCCCGCGCCGGTTTCTCCAGTAAAGGTGATCAGCCCGGCCTGAAAGCGCAGTTGTAGCTGGTCGATAATGGCGAAATTTTCGATGTGAAGTTCTGTTAGCATAATATATAACTTGCGTTTTATAGCCTATTTCACCACAAAGACACGAAAAAGCACTTTCCGTCTCCGTGGTGATGATTTAACGATTAAAAACCAGGCCGCTAACCCGATAGTAGATTGTACTGGTAATCATAATGGCGTACGCGCCTTGCCAGATCAAGCTGTATAAGAGGCTCAAATCCAGCCCGTATTCAGGGATTGCGATGAGTATCAATACGAGTTCAAAAAGTGCAATTGGGAGGCTTCCCAAAAGGGCGGCGGCGGTAATTGTGCGGAAGAGATATTTCGAGCGACGCTTCTGGGTGACAAGGCGCACAGCTTCGGCGATTCCTGCTCCGGCCAGTGGCGCCAGGAAGATGACGAAAAATCCCAAATTGGGGATGATCCAGCTACCCAGAAAGGATAGCAAGCCTGTGAGGATGAATCCGCTGAGATAGTCGTACCAGAGCGCGGTCTCGAATATTTTTTGATGGCCGCGGATGCAATCTCGGCAGCGATAGCCGGTGGGGGTGTGTATGGCACACTTGCCGCAGATCAACTTCTCGCAACGATTGCAGCGCAGGCTGGTTTCTTTCTTGGGGTGGTTAGCGCAGTAAAGCGCAGTTTCGGTCGCAGTTTCGGTCATGGTGTTTTTTTGATGGCAGGATTATTGTACATGTGTGGAGTCAGGTTGCGGTAGAAATAACCAGGGTCCTGAATGCGCACAAATTGAACACTATGTTCACTGGCGCGGGCGTGGATGCTGTCGCCATCTTGCAGTTGAATTGGTTTTTGCCCATCAATGCTGATGACTGCCTGATGATCGGTATGTACAGTAATTGCGACGGTTGATCCCTCAGCGAGGACGATAGCCCGGTCAATGGAAAGGTGTGGGGCGACGGGAACCAGGAGGATATTGCGCAACTCCGGGGGTAAAATCGGGCCGCCTGCCGCAAGCGCGTACGCAGTGGAGCCGGTGGATGTGGCTGCAATCAGGCCATCGGCAACGTAGGTGGTTAAAAACCGCTCATCAACGCTGGTATCCAGATGTACCGGGCGCACGGTTTCTCCCCGGCTGACGACGATTTCGTTTAACGCTTGCCATTGGGCAATATTTTCGTTGCCGCGCCATTGTTCAGCGCGGAGCAGCATACGCCGTTCCAGCCAGGATGCACCTGTCAATACCTGGGAAAGTATATTTTGCCACTCGGGGTGTTTAACTTCCATCAGGAAGCCGAATTTCCCCATATTAATACCAAGAATAGGGACGCCATAAGGGGCGCACAAACGCCCGGCGCGCAACATGGTGCCATCACCGCCGAGAGCGATGAGTAGATCAACATCTCCAGCGGCGACCTGTGCCTGTAAATTTTCATCATACAGATAATCGTGGCAGGCGCTCCGCCCTTGAGCTTGAAGAAATAATGAAATTTCCTCGGCTTCCTCAAATGCGGTGGGAATATCCGGGTGCGCGGCGACGACAATATGTTGAAAAGGTGCTGTATGGCTGCTCATGAGGTCAATTATAGCGGTAAGTTGGCATTCAGTGAACTGTATCCGAGAAGCCGATTATAATCTTTGATCGCACATTGAACGATAGCCACAACGCTGGCAGCGCGGCGGGGATTGGTGCGAGCGATTGATTTTACGCAAATGGCCTTTGGTGCGGATTTCAGTAATCAGTTCAATCAATTGGGTTTCTAGCTCTGGGGTGTAATCAATGCGATAGGTGCGGTTAGGATAATGCAAAACGCCATAGGCTGGACGCACGCGATAGTGCTTCCCAACCAGATAGCAGTACGCAGCCAATTGGAAGATATGTGAATCATAAGGCGCTTCGGCCACGCGGGTAGATTTGACTTCGACAGGAATGATCTGCTTGCCTTGCTGAATTAAATAATCGGGCCGGCCAGTCAGCCCCAGGGCGTTATCATAGAGCGCTTCTTCAACGGGAACCCAGCTATGGGTATCGCTGTAGATGACTTCCCCTCCAGGGAGTCCGCTGACTTTTCGCTGGCTATTTGCCCACCAGAGCAATATCAACCCAAAGATGAATAAAAGAATCGCAAGAAGAGACATAGGTAGAATTTATTGAGGCCGGAAAACTATACCAGTGACGGTTAAATGGCCTTGAGTGTAAAGGTGATTGCGAGCATAATCAACCCGGCGAGCAATAACAAATATGCCAGAGAACGGATGATCCCGCTGGCGAGGACAGCGCGTCCGTGACGTTCATGCAGATCGCGCCCTCCAGCAAGTTGCTCCACATTTTCAGAAGAGATACCTTGCTGCCGGTACCACCAGGCCCGTTGACAATAAAGAAAGGAACTAATGTCCGAAGCGCGTATTTTTCGCATGATTTATTCTCGTTCAGCCAGTTTTTCCTCGAAGACGCGCAAACGCGCTTCGAGCCGTTCCTGGCGCAGACTCATGGTCAGGTCGCCGCGGGTGCGCTCTACGATACTGCGCAGAATATCCGTCATGCGGCGCAGCCCGCCGGTGATCGCATCGGGGTAATCCATCGTCACTAGCGCGGTGTAGATTTCATCCATCGTGTCCAATAGATAAATGGCTTCATCTGAATCGCCCTGGCGGAGTACATCCAGACTGCGTCGGCGCAATTCTCCCGCGGCTTCTGCCATACCTTTTAAGTAGGCTACTGGCTGAAGGTTGATCGCTTCGGGCGTTGGAATAGGTTGGTGGTTGACAAAGGCATAGGTGAGATGAGCTTCTGCATACTCTTTGAGGGCATCTTGTGTATAGCCTGCATAGAAGAAATCAGGATGCTCATCTTGATTTTGTGAAAGCGATGTGGCTAGTGCACGCGCCTCAGCGATATGCTGTTGTGCGGTTTCGTGTTCCATGCGGTGTACAGCCCGGATGGCATTAGCGCAATGCCGCGTCAGAAAACGGGCTTGTTTCAGCATTTCATCCCGCACTTTGGTGCGTGTTTCAAAAGACTCGTGAACTTGTTCGATGATGGAATCAAAATTGTGCATGGCTATTTCTGTGGCGGACGAAAGAGATGCTCAGCCAGCGAAGTTCCGCCGGGGAGGTTGATCTGCCCGAATTTAGCCTCATATTTGGCTAGATTCTCGCCCAGAGCATTGTGAAAAAGTTTAGCACTCAAGGGACTCATTAAAACACGCGTTTGAATCTCTGCCGGTGGGCCGCCGGGCACCACCAGGGCAAAATCCAATACGATTTCAGAGGGGGAGTGCGTGATGCGCGCTAAATTTACATAAGCCGGTTCTACATTTTCGGCGATTTTTAGCGAGAGAATTCTCTTATCCGGTTGTTCAGATTTGACTGTCATGGAAAGACTCCTGTTTCGAAAAAGGGCATCTGCTTGTGCAGACGCCCCTGGTAGCGTTGGGTCGTTAGAATGGAATATCGTCATCGGCTTCGGGCGCTGCTGACACCCCACTCGATTGGAAGGTTTCATCTTCTCCACGGGTTGACATAAACTGAACCGATTGAGCTGTAATTTCAAAAGATGCGCCATAAGAACCGTCACTGCGTTGGAAAACGCGCGGCGCCCCGGTTTGGCGGTCAGCAGTCAGGCGCCCCTCAATGAGCACTTTGCTGCCGCGTTTCAGATACTGGTTGCAGGTTTCAGCCTGACGACCCCATGCCGATACGCGGAACCAAACCGTTTCGTCGACGCGCTGTCCATCCTGACCGGTGTATTTCCGATTTGTGGCTACGGAAAAATTGGTCACGGCCTGACCACTGGGGGTGTAGCGCATTTCGGGATCGCCGCCCAAATTGCCCACGATAATGATTTTTTGGAACATGAGTTTCTCCTTTGCGATATGGGTGAGTGGCCTGTCTTTTTGTTTCCGGGCGTTTGCCGCTCGGTGCAGTGCCAAATTACTCTCACCTGACTATTAGAACAATTGTACTCGAAATTGATG
>JABGRQ010000086.1 GCA_018648225.1 Chloroflexota bacterium | reverse complement strand
CATAATAGTTTCTAAAAACAATTCAGTTTTAACGCAGGGGCGCAAAGGGGCAAGGACGCCAAATTTTCAATTATTTCCTTGCGACTTCGCTTCGTGGCGCCTTTGCGTTGTATTTGTCATCATTTTAGTCGCTGGCGATCGTCAAAAAGTAACACCAGCCTCAAGTTGAGCAATCTGCTCCTGGCAGGCGGTGATGGCGCGATAAAAACGCACCTTTGCCGCGCCCAGTTGGATGCCCAGACGTTCGGCGACATCCTGAAAGGGCAGCCCCTCGGCGAGGCGCAGCAGAATAATCTCGCGGTGACTCTCTGGCAGGGCGCGCATAGCCTGGCGCAAGAGCAACTCATCGGCTTTATCGCCAAAGGGATTCGCCCCGGCGACGTGATCGGCCTTTTCGAATTCGACCTGTTCCACCTGGCGCTCACCCTTACGGTAATAATCGGCTACGCGCCGTTTGACAATGCGGTACAACCAGGTTGAAAACTTTGAACCGCCGCGGAAACCGCTCAACGAGCGCGCCACCGAGATAAAAATCTCCTGGGTAACATCTTCAACATCACTCTCCGGCACCAGCGCATACACGCGGCGATAGACCTTGGTGAGATAGTGATCATAAAGTTCACCAAAAGCGGCCTGATCGCCCTGCTGGGCTTTTTCGATGAGTTTTTCTTCGTGTTCAGGAGTCCACATTGTTAAAAACTTCTACCACGGAGACACGGAATTCACGGAGATATTTTGAAACACAGAGAGACACTCTCCACATACAAGAAATCTCTGCGCGCTCTGTGTCTCTGCGGTGAAACTATAAATTTCCTATAAAGCGTATCCCGGCCCACAGCGACGCGCCGATAGCGATCACAGTCCAGGCCAGGGAGAGAAATCCAAAGATCGTATAGATTTTATCATCTTGTGAGAAGGATTCGCCGCCGAAGAGCTTTTTCCATAACCCGCGGCGGATGAAACCAAAGGCGCGGTCGCGCAGCATGGGCATTTCAAGCCAATCCATCAGGATGTAATAGCCATCCCAACGCAGCAGCGGATTGAGATTGACAAAAGAGAGCAAGATGCAGGAAAACGCAAATTGGAACAGCCACCCGGACCAGGCCGGGGAGGGGACGAGAAAAATGAGCAAGCTGCTTAGTCCCCCGAGGGATAACCCCGCGTATGGCCCCGCCCACGAAACCAGCATCCGCGGCTTGCGCGGTTCCATCCAAATGTCACCGGTATCGACGAAAAACGCGGGCATCCCCAAATAGAACATAAACCCGGCGCGGCGCACCTGACGGCCATAATGCTTGACCGTGAAGGCATGGGCGGCTTCGTGCAGCAGGATAGCGCAAAATTGCGCCAGATACAGGCCAATCAGCCCCGGGGTTAGCTCCCCATTAGCGCCGCGTAGCAGCGAAAAATTGCCGTTGAGAGCATGATAGCCAAACGCTCCTAATCCTGCCAGCGTGACCAATGCCATCAACACCTGCGCCACGCGGGTATAAAGCAAAAAAATACCACCGGCATAAAATTGCGCCAGCAGGCCATCAATATTGTGAATTGAAAAGGTAGTCTGTGTGAAAGCGCGCACCAGTTTTTGCCACATCCGCCGGGCGCGCCCTTGCCCCAACGAACGCGCCGTCTGTTGGTAAATATCGCCGCGGGCGGCAATCAAAAATCCGTTGGCTTCCAATTGCCCCAAAAATTCGAGCAACCCTTCCGGAGCCAGGGCACGGTATTCAGCATAATAGGCCACCGCCAGATCGCGCAGGCTGTGCGCCCCGTCCATCAAATTCCACAAGAATACCTGCCTTGCGGTCAACCGTAAATATGCGCCGGAGCGCGTATTCTTGAGCACAAAATAATCTTCCCCGGCGGCGGTCTGCAACGCTTTGAGCGCCCAGCCCAAACGCCGCGCCGGCTTACGCAGCGACACATCCCCAACCTGCGCGGCCGCGCTCCACAGGCTGGCTTCGGGCGGCACAACCGCCAAGGTTTCATCGCCAACCAGCGCCCAGATACCCATGCCGTGCCGCGCGGCGAGCGGTATTTGCGCCAACGCTTGCCACAGGTTGCGACGCGGGCGGATGATTAAAGTTTCGTCGTTAAGTTCATGCCATATATCCCCCACACGGCGATTCTCGATGAGCAGCGTTTCGCCTTCCAACGCGCCCCACAAGCCACCGGGACGCTCGGCCAGCGCGGCCCAAATCCCCAGCCCCGCGGGGGCGCGATCCACTTCGAGTTGAAGCCAAACGTTCACGCTGGCTCCAGCCGGAAGATGATCGTCTCGGCGCCGAAGACCAGCTCATCGCCATCTTTCAGCGTGGACGGGGCTTCCAGGCGCGTGGCGTTGAGTAGCGTTCCGTTAGCGCTGCCCAGGTCGCGCAGTACAAATTCGTCGCCGCGGCGCTCAATTTCAGCATGGGGGCGCGAAACCGCCCGGTCGGGCAGGCACACATCCCAGCCCTGGTTGCGCCCGATAACCGTTTTCGCTTTATCTAATTCGATGCGCAAGCCATCGGGGATTTCAAGATAAGCTTTGAGGTTGGATTCGGGGACAACCAACGTGGAGCGTGGATCAACCTCAGAGGCTGCTGCCAACTCGAACAGGAGTCTGACAGGCCCGATTTGGAGTTGGTCGCCATCTTCGAGCGGACGCGCATCCCCCAGCATTTCCCCGTTTAAATAGGTCCCATTAAAACTGCCTAAATCCGAGACGAGATGGGCTTCACCATCAAAGTAGATTTCGCTATGCTGGCGGGAGATGCGCTCGTCAAGCAGGGCGATCTCACAATCGCGCCCACGCCCGATGATGGTGATATCGTTGGCAAGTTCCAGCGTATGCGACTCGCCTGCCGGAAACTCCCAGCTTATGCGCGCTCCCGTCATCTGTCCTCCGTCTTCAGTCTAAATAGGGCGTTTCGAGGGGTTCGGGTTGCGGCTTGCACTGCCCGCAGAAAACGGCATCAGCGACGACCAGCGACTTGAGCACTTTTTTGCTCTGGCTGGGGTACACGCTGACGATATAGTTCATGGTTTGGGCGTGAGCTTTGCACACGGCACGCCCGCAAAAACGACACACGCCGCGGGCTTCAGTTTCACATTGCCAACATTTCATTATTTGCTCCTGGTTGTTTTGAGTATAGAGCAATCTGAGGGATTGGTCAAATGATTAACGCAAAGTCGCCAGGATATAAAGACGCAAAGAAAAAATGTTAAAACTTTGCGTCGCCGCGTCTCATTGCGCCCTGGCGTTAAGTTTAACCTTGATGAATTTCAATACCATCTGAAGTTCATCCACACGCAAAACGAGCAATAGCAGGGCATAGATTGCCCCGCCGATGATGATTCCTGCGCCGCCAAGCAGCCAGGCAGAGCGCCCGCTGAAAAAAGCCAGCCAGCCCCACAGGAAAAGGCCCATCCCGACAGCGGCGATACCCGCTTGCAACGCGCCCTGCCAGACGCGCCCGCCTTGCAGGCCGTTCAAGCGGCGGCGCATCAGAAAGAACAGGCCAACGGTCTCGAGGGCGGTCGCCAGTGAATTTGCCAGCGCCAGCCCGCCGTGGGGCATCCAGCCGATGCGCCTAAAAAGCGCGGCAAAGGCAAAACTAAAAACCACGTTCAAACTCATGGCGATGATGCCCACTGTGACAGGAGTTTTGGTATCGTGCAAAGCGTAGAAGGCGCGCGCCAGAATTTCCATCACGGAATGACCAACCAGCCCGGCGGCATACCACAATAGCGCCCAGGATACCAGCTCGCGCGAATGGGCAGTGAATTCGCCGCGCTGGTAGAGAATGGTGATAATCGGGCCGCGCAGTAAAATCAGCCCCACGGCGGCAGGGATGGAAAGCAGCAGCACACCGCGCAAACTGGCCGCCAGCGAACCGCGCACTTCATCGAGTTGGCCGCGCGAGTATTGCGCCGCCAGGGTAGGCATAGCCGCCGTGGCAATCGATTGAGCAATGGCGGCCTGCGGCATCAGCATCAAAATGAAGGCAAACGCCAGGCCGGTGACGCTGCCCTCCGGCATCGTTGATGCCAGACGAATATTAACCCAGAAGTTCAATTGCACCACGGCCACACCCAGCAGGCGCGGCCCCATCAGGCGCATGACTTCGCGCACGGGAGCCATTCTCAGGCCCAAGGTCAGTGTGTATGTGCCGCGCCGCTTAAGCAAGGTAGGGATTTGCAATAGCAGATGCGCCGCCGCTCCCAGCACTACGCCCCAGGCCAAACCATCAACGCCAATGCGCGGGGAGAGCACCAGCACACCGAAGATCATGCCGATCTGGTACATCGAGGGGGTCAGAGCGGGAACAAAAAATATCTGATGCGAGTTGAGGATGCCCATCACCAACCCGCTGAGGCCAAAGATGGCCGCCGAGGGCAACATCAGCCGCATGAGGTGAATGGCGAGGGCTTCCTGAGCAGGGTCAGCGGCGAAACCGGGGGCGAGAATATAACGCACAACCTGGGGGGCGAAAATGGCGGTGAGGATGCTCAGCGCGCTGAGCACAATCAGCACCCAATTGCCTACCGCGGAGGCCAGTTGCCAGGCTTCGTCGCGGCGCTTTTTGGTTAGCAAATCGGTAAACAGGGGAATGAACGCCGACCCCAACGCGCCACCAGCAACCAGATTAAAGAGCGTCTCGGCAACGCGGTTGGCCGCGTTGAAAGCATCCATCTCTGGGCTAGTGCCAAAGGCATTGGCGACAAAAATTTGACGCAACAAACCCGCCAACTGGCTGAAAACAAAAGCCGCCATGACCAACCCGGCGGCGCGGGCGATCTGGCGGTTGGCGGAGGCTGGAGCGGTTTCGACATTGCTCATGGGCGAGATTATATCATTCCTCCATCACCACCAGGCCATCTTCCCGGGGGGAGGCGTGTCAAGCGGAGCGAGACGGGGTGAGGGTAGCTATGCTATAATCGCGCCGATTCTTTTCAAATGTAAAAAATTCAACGCAATGACGCAAAGGGGCAAGGCGCAAAGACAATAAAGAAAATCTTTGCGTCTCCGCGTCTTGGCGACTTTGCGTTAAAAACAATATCTAACAGAGGAATCTATGTTTAAACGCATTGTCCAAGCCATTGGCGGGGATCCACAGAAAAAACAAATTGACGCTTACAAGCAGATTGTCGAGCAAATTAACGCGCTAGAGCCAGAATACGAGGCTCTCAGCGAAGCCGAACTGAGTAATAAGACCAACGAATTTCGCGTGCGTCTGGCACAGGGCGAAATCCTGGATGATTTACTCTTCGAGGCATATGCTGTTGTGCGTGAGGCCAGCAAGAAAACGATTGGCCTACGGCATTATGATGTGCAGATGGTCGGCGGGATTTCGATGCACCAGGGCACAGTGGCTGAGATGCGCACCGGGGAGGGAAAAACCCTTACCGCGACGTTGCCGATTTATCTGAATGCCCTCGAGTTGAATCCGCTTTGGCAGCAGCAAGCCACCCAAAAGTGGGGCGCCGATCCTGCCATTTGGCAGTTTACCCCTCTCGATGGAATCCCGGTTGGGCGCGGGGTTCATCTGATCACGGTCAACGATTATCTGGCCCGGCGTGATGCACGCTGGATGGCGCCGATTTACGCCCTGCTGGGCATGAGCATAGGCGTGCTGCAAATGGCCTCGCGCACCGAACATGGCCGCAAAGCTTTTATGGTCGATCTTGAAAAATCTTCGCCACACGAAGACCAGCATCAACTCGAAATGGTCATGCGCGAAGAAGCCTACGCCGCCGACATCACCTACGGCACCAACAACGAGTTTGGCTTCGACTATCTGCGTGACAATATGAAGATGACATTGGCCGAGCGTGTGCAGCGCGGGCATTATTTTGCCATCATTGATGAGGTGGATAATGTGCTCATCGACGAAGCGCGCACGCCGCTGATTATTTCCGGGCCATCGCATGAAGATAGCGACAACTACGAGCGCATGGCGCGCGTGGTGCGGCAGCTCAACCCCGAAGACTACGACATCAGTGAACGCGACCGCAATATTTCAATGACACAAATCGGCGAAACGCATGTGGAGCAAATTTTGGGTCTGGCGCTGCGCGATCCGGACCGCCCCGAAGATATCACCCCCGAACAGGCGCGCCTGATGGGTTATTTGCAGCAAGCCCTGAATGCCGAATATATCTACAAGCGCAACAAGGATTATGTTGTGCAGGCGCGCAAGGTGATTATTGTAGACCACTTCACCGGGCGGCTAATGCCCGGACGGCGCTGGTCGGACGGTCTGCATCAGGCGGTGGAGGCCAAAGAGGGCGTGCCGGTAGAAAGCGAGAATATCACCTACGCCACCATCACCATTCAGAACTATTTCCGAATGTACGAAAAACTCTCCGGTATGACTGGAACCGCCGTAACCGAGGCCGAAGAGTTCAGCACGATCTACGATCTGGAAGCGCTGGCGATGCCCTCCAATATGGATTACGAAGCCGCCCGCGAAGATTCGATTTTTGAAACCTTGCAAGACCGCGACGAATACAACTATAAATACACCTATTACGCCTATGTCTCCGACCCCGAGCGCAAGCAAGCCTTCTGGAAACGCAAAGATTACCCCGATGTGATCTACCGCACTGAAGATGCCAAATTGCGCGCCCTTGTGCAAGAAGTCATCACGTATCACGTCATCGGGCGGCCCATTTTGCTGGGCACAACTTCAGTGGACCTATCAGAGCGCATTTCAGCGCGTTTACAGGGTGCGCTGGTGCGCAAGCTGACGCAAACCCTGCTGATTCGCGATATCTGGTTTGAACAAACTGGCAACGTCGAAGATGGCCGCCAGATTCAGGCATTAATGCCGCTCAACCAACCCCTGAACGCACTTAAAACCCACGATATGCGCCAGGTGGTCAAAGAATCTTCGCTAGATATGTCGTTGACACCGAATGACGATAAAAATTTACCGCGCTTGCTGCGCATCTTTGGCCTGAAGGTAGAGCACGCCGACCGTCTGACTACGGTGTTGCAGGCTGGTATCCCCCATGAGGTGCTCAACGCCCGCAAGCACACCGAAGAGAGTCAGATCATCGCCGGAGCAGGGGCTTTTGGCGCAGTGACGATTGCCACCAATATGGCTGGGCGTGGTGTCGACATCAAATTGGGTGGTGAAATCGCCGAAGAAATCCTGGCCTCGGTCAACCGCGTACTCAAGCGCAACGGCTACGACGAACCCTACGATATGACCGAAGAAGCGCGTCTGGCCGCGCTGGAACCCCTCAGCGAAACCGACTTCGGCATTTACGGCACTGAAATTGAATATTTCAAAAAGTATATGGATGAGAAAAAGCGCGTGCGCGATCTCGGCGGTCTGCACGTCGTTGGTTCAGAGCGTCACGAAGCCCGGCGCATCGACAACCAGTTGCGCGGCCGCGCCGCCCGTCAGGGCGACCCTGGCTCTTCGCGCTTCTATCTCTCGCTGGAAGATGAATTAATGATCCGTTTCGGCGGGCAGCAAATGGAAGGGATGCTGGAACGGCTGAATATTGATGAAGCCATGCCAATCACCAATCAGCTCGTCAGCCGCATTGTCGAACAGGCCCAATCTCGCGTAGAGGGGGCCAACTTCGATGTGCGTAAGCACCTGCTGGAATATGATGATGTGCTCAACACGCAGCGCGAAAAAATCTACGCCCAGCGCGACCGCATTCTCACGAAAGATGATCTCAGCGAAGATGTTACCGGGATGCTGCGCGAAGAAATTCAGCGCCGTGTGCCCGAAGCCCTCAACGACGAAGAAGGCCCGTGGAAACTGCTCTCCTGGCTGGAACAAATTCAACCCTCGATTCCACTCACAACAGGCATTTTCCCATCTTATACGCTGAAACTTTTATGCGATAGTTTAGGCCCCGCGCAACATTCCCCCGAGGCAACCCAACCCGCGCTGCTCGATCTCGCCCGGCGCGCCATCCAGGCCGAGGAAGCGCATCTGCTGCATACAGTAGATGAATTGCTGGAAAGCAATCAGATCAGTATGCAAACCCTGATTGACGAGCGCCTGGAATTGCTGGATATATTCATCGATGGGCTGGGCCTGGAAGATGAAACCGATACCCGCAGCCCGCAGCAATTGGCGCAAGAACTGGCCGAAATGTTGCGCATCCCCGTACAGATTGCCCCCGATCTCGCCCGCCAACTGCGCGATAACCCCGATGCGGTCAGCGATCAGCTCTACAAAGCCGTGCAAGAAGTTATTCAGGCGCTGACGATCACGCGCCTGATCGGTGCGGTGGAGCGCGTACTCAAAGATTCACTCGGCGTTAGCCCCAACGATCTAAGCGGCAAAACCTGGGATCAACTCGCCGAACAGATTATGGATGCTATCCAGAAAATCTATCGCGAACGCCTGAGTACCTATATCGGTGATGAAGCCAGCCCGGGGCTGATCGCCCGCGATCTGCAAACTAACCTGGCGAGATATACCGGTGGGCAACTCACCGAGAAAGATTTGCTCGGCCTGATTCTGGCGATGCCGCAAGGCCGCCGTCAGGCTTTCGACAAGAAAACGCACAAACGCATCTGGCAGGGCACCACGCGGCTGACGTATATCCACGCGGCAGCCGGGGAGTTGGAACACCGTTCCCCCGAGGAAATTACAAGCGCGGTGCTGGCTCATCTCGAAGGAGCGCAGGCCGCTATTCGGGCAGAATGGGGCCAGAGTGAAATTTCACGTTTGGGGGAGGCTACCCTCACAGAGCTGAGTCCCGAATCTCGCTCCGGGGTGATGCAACGTCTCGGGGCAGAATCCTTCACCGCGGTGGAGGCGCAGCCAATCAGCAGCATCGCTGAAGACATCCTGCCCCAAATTGCTGACGAGTTAGGCCGCCAATCCCTGACGATTATCTACCGTGAATTGCTTTTGAGTGTGATTTCTAACCTGTGGATTGAATACCTGACCGAGATGGAAGCGCTGCGTGTGGCGATTGGACTAGAGGCTTACGCGCAACGCGATCCGCTGGTGCAGTATAAAACGCGTGCTTTTGAAATGTTCACCAATTTGCTGCGCGATATGCGCATGAGCATGGTCACGCGCATGTTTACCTTTAGGCCCCGTAATATGAGCGATGTGCAGGCCAGCATGCAAAAAGCCCCCGAAACACCAGCAGCAGCGCCGCAATCGCCGTCCACGCAAGAACCTGCTAACAGCAAGAAAAAGAAACGCCGCCGCCGGAGATAGGCCAAATCAAATATTCGGCCAAAGAGCAGAGCCGCAGCAATATTGCTGCGGCTCTGCTCTTTGGCGTTTCTGCACAGAAGGCGCTTTGATAGTTTTTAGTCTAAGTACACCGTAAACTAAGTAATATTGAATTTCTGATTTTCAGATTGAACCTT
>JABGRQ010000085.1 GCA_018648225.1 Chloroflexota bacterium | reverse complement strand
CACAAAAATGGGTTTTGCTCCATAATGGTTTGCGATGCGCTTCAAACGCCTGATGACATTGGCAAAATGCGAACCAAACACACCGCGATAGGTATGCATTTCATCAATAACGACATATCGCAAACCGCGAAAAAAACGCTCCCACGAGGTATGGTAAGGTAGGATTCCCAAATGCACCATATCCGGGTTGCTTAGGAGCAATCGAGCGCTGCCTCGTATCTGCGATCGATGTCCCGAAGGTGTATCTCCATCATAGACGGCCAATGGCAAACGAGGACCAGATACGCCGTTATCACCAACCTGGCTTGGAATGATTGCCGATAATCCGGTAAATTGGTCACCGGTTAGGGCTTTTGTAGGAAATAAATACAACGCGGTTGCCTGTTCATCATCTAACAGGTTATCCAGAATGGGGAGATTGTACGCCAATGATTTTCCAGAAGCAGTTCCCGTGACAAGTACAGTATGGGCGCCGGCTTTAATCGACTGCCATGCTTCCATTTGGTGGGAATATAGGGAACTGATCCCTGTATCGAATAGTGTTTGTTTTAAATCCGCATTCAGGCCAGCTGGAAACTCAAGCGTTTCTGAGGAATGTGCTTCCTCTACAAACCAGCCGACAATATTCTCCCGGATGGCATTCTCTGTTTTCCACATTTTGATCAGGTTATCCAACATTTTTGACCTAGGGAACTCATTTTCTAACGTGGTGTCAGGTGATAAATCGCGAACGCTGCAACTCATTTTGCACCCGGCCGGCATTTGGGCAGCGACTTATGACATTATATGATGAAATATCAGATATTCATCACAGATTGCAATTACTCGCTTAAATCGCCCGCGCTTTTGTTCAATTTCCCCCTAAATCATGTATAATCCCTAGAATAATCAAGCACCAATGATCCCAGTCCTGTCCATATTTTCACCCCATCTGGGTTCAAATAATCCACCCACCAACTCTCGGAAAATCATTCCATGAGGCAGCATGATAAATAAAAAAGAACGCAAATCAGGTCGCACCCTTTTTGCATTAGGCCTTGGCTACCTGGTCGATCAGGGCGAAGCCCAGGCGATGAGCGTCCTCTCTCCAGTTATTCAAAATATTTGGGGCGTGAGCTTCGCCATGTTAGGGCTAATGACCACGCTGCGCAACATCACAATGACGATCAGCGCCCCGTTGTGGGGATATGCGGCAGACCGCTATTCGCGCCGCAAAGTGCTCATTTTTGGAACCGGGATATGGGGGATATGGACAATTGTTATCGGGCTAATGCCGAATTTTGGAAGCATTCTTGTGATTCGAGCAATATCTGGTCTTGGGCTTGGCGCTTTAATGCCCGCGACTTTCTCGCTCCTGAGCGATCATTATCCACAGGAGAAGCGCGGTTTTGCATTGGGTGTGATCGGATTTGTGGGTATGATGGGCACAGTCCTCGGCGTCCTTGCGCTGGGATTTGTGGCCACCCCTGAGCTCTGGCAGTGGGGTTTCGTCGGTCTCGGCGCCACCAGTATATTGTCGGGGGTTGTGATATGGTGGTTGGTTGACGAACCACCGCGCGGTGCAGCCGAACCGGAACTGAAAGGGTTGATCACTCACGAAACTGAAAAAGCGTACATGATCCAATGGAAAGACGTCTTCGCGACCCTGAGAATCCCCACAATTTGGGCAGCAATATTGCAGGGCATCTCCGGCACAATGCCCTGGGTCGTGATGGGTTTTTACTTCATCAATTGGATGGTGCGGGAATTAGGGTTCTCAAATGAAATTACATTCGATCACCCACGCGGCAGCGCCCCTCTGGTTTTTGCGATTGTCGTTATCGGCAGCGCCATCAGCAACTTTATTGGAGGCGTTATTGGCGATTATGCCGAAAAGCGTAATCCCAATTACGGCCGTACAATCATTGGTCAGTTCTCCGTGTTTGCAGGCGTGCCTTTGATGTACATATTATTGACCCGAGGTCAGTATT
This sequence comes from Chloroflexota bacterium, assembly GCA_018648225.1. Taxonomy (NCBI): domain Bacteria; kingdom Bacillati; phylum Chloroflexota; species Chloroflexota bacterium. Next base: position 529 of record JABGRQ010000085.1, on the reverse strand, counting down.
TCAGTTTCTGGCAAATACTGGGGTTTGCATTCTTCACCGCCCTCATGATCGGCTGGCCGGGTCGCGGCGCAAAAGAACCAATGATGCAGGCAGTTGTCCCACCGGAGTTACGCTCCAGCGCTTACTCTGTTGTCAGCCTGATCGAAGGCGGGCTATCCGCTTTTGCAGGATTAATTGCCGGGACTCTGGCAGATTCAATTGGGCTGACGAAAGCATTAGTATGGACTATTCCTGTGCCCTGGATAGTTTGCGGGGTTGTATTCACACTTTTCTATTTTACCTACCCGGGTGACGCGCAAAAAGTACGGGAAAACATGCGTTCTCGCCGCAGTGAATTACTGGCGCATTCCGGCGATAACCTGACCGCCTCAACAGCAGAGTGATCCAGTGAATAACAGTCTTCTACAAAACGTCATCATCCCCCTCTTACTGATCATACCAGGCTGGCTTATTGGCAGTCTGATCAACTACCTTGCAGACATCTTGCCAGCAAAGCGGCGCCTTGCTTTGCCATTTTGTCCAAATTGCG
>JABGRQ010000084.1:3451-28559 GCA_018648225.1 Chloroflexota bacterium | reverse complement strand
GGGGCTAATCTGCGCCCCCCGGGGCAAGATGTCTGCAAGGGGGATACCGTACTCACCCCTGGGCGGCGTTTGCGCCCGCAAGATATTGGGGTGCTGGCAATGCTGGGGGCTTCGCAAATCCCTGTTTTTCGGCAGCCACGCGCGGGAATTCTATCTCCCGGCGATGAGCTTTTGCCGCCCGGCGCGCCCATCGAACCCGGAAAAATCTACGATGCGAATTCGTATGTTTTGCGCGGGCTGGTTACTCAGACAGGTGGCCTGGCGCTGCCCCTGGGCATTATCCCCGATGATTTCGCGGCTGTGCGCCAAAGCCTGGATGAAGCGATTGAGAACGGGGTGGATTTTTTGCTCTCCAGTGGTGGAGTGAGTGTGGGCGCTTTCGATTTTGTGCGCGCAGTTTTGGAACAAGCCGGCGAGTTGACGTTGTGGCGTGTTAACATGCGTCCGGGAAAGCCGCTGGCGTTTGGCCGGTATCGGGGCGTGCCTTATTTTGGTTTGCCGGGGAATCCGGTTTCGGCGTATGTGGGCTTTCAGGTTTTTGTCAAACCTGCGCTGATTAAAATGATGGGTTTGCCGCAAGCGCCGCGCCTGACGCGGCAAGTGCGCCTGTTGGAAGCTATCGAGTCGGATGGGCGCGAGAGTTATTTGCGAGCTTTTGCGGTTAGAGAAGTTGAGGGTTGGACGGCGAGTCTCACCGGGCATCAGGGATCAGGGAATTTACGCTCATTGGTGCAGGCTAATGCGCTGGTGATTGTGCCCGCGGGTGTAAAATATATTCCGGCGGGTTCTCAGGCTGAGGCCTGGTTTTTTGATGGATTGTAATTTGTAGAGATGTACGTGGTCATTCCGAGCGCAGCGAGCGCAGCGAGGAATCCCTCTGAAGCGGGTTGATTCATCACTTGCATAGGCACTTTTCAACATTCCGGTTAAGGGATTCTTCACTCCGCTGCGCTCCGTTCAGAATGACGCGTGTTCAAGCTTTTGTTGACGATTACAAAAAATCCGTGAAAATCTGCCTGATTCGCGTTATCCGCGGTCTATTTTTGAACCTCGGGATGCAAATGTTCGGTAGAAAAGTTTTGATTAGCATTTCGCCATTAGGGTTTCTAACGGCCGTTCCCAGAGATCCAAAATCGGTAGTTGCGTAATTTTGCAGTTTTATGGTACGCTTATGAAAGTCAGGGTTTATGCAAGCCGTTGGAAAAAATTTGCATGGGTCCTAAAGATACAAGCAGGAGATAAGCCCTGAAGAATGAGGAGAGAATGACTTATGCCGAAGATTCGCTGTCTTTACACAGGATGTGTTTATCTGGAGAAGGGTTATTGCACCGCTCCGATGGTGAATATGGATCCTGATGAAGGCTGCCTTACCTTCACTCAGCTCGATGATCCGTTTGAAGATAATAGTTGGGAAGAAGAACTTGAAGGTTTTGAAGAGTGGGATGAAGACGAAGCAGACGATTTTGAAGAAGATGATGACTGGCTCGATGACGATGATTTTTAGTTAATAGCGCAATAAATTTATTTTTCAAGCCGTGCCTGTAAGGGCACGGCTTTTTTTATTTGGTTCCGAAAAAGGATGTACGGGTTACGAAGTAACCCGTACATCCTTTTTCGGGTAATTCATTTCAATTCTTTTAAAATCGCCAGCGTCTCTGCTTTGCCACCAGAACCAGCTTCGCCGCCGGGGCCAACGCACGAAGGGCAGCCGTCGGCACAAATGCACTGCTCGATGACTTCGCAGGCCGCGGCCAGTAATTCGCCATGGCGCTCAAATAGTTGTTGGCTAAAGCCGATGCCCGCGGGGATCATCTCGTAAATTACTACACTTGGGCGCCCATCGGCGAAGGCTGCTTTTGGATCGCTGTGCTGGCCCAGGTCGCGCGTATCACACATCAGGAATAGCGGCGCAATCTGCCCCAATACATAACTCAATCCGGCCAAACCGCTGCGCACGCGCACAGCGCTTTCGGCGCGTTGGTGGCAGGCCGGACACAGTGTGACTAAATTTTCCAGCCGGTTAGCCTGCCAGGGTGTGTCAAACGTCCTGAAGGGTATTTTATGGTGCACATGCAAACCTTGTGTATCAGAGCGTGTACCGCACACCCGGCAAGTATGCTCGTCGCGAGCTAATGCCGCGGCGCGCTGCCGAGGCCACTCGGCGCCATAATCGTTGGGGTCATTGCGCCACAAACCAGCCGCGCGTAAACGTTCCACGCTGTCTTCCTCCAGGCTGATCCAGTACCCGGCAGTATGCAGGCGCGCGGGTGGCAAATCCAGTTCGTGAAAACCCAGTTTTTCCAGGCTTTCCCAGCGCAGCATCTGATACCCGCTGACGGTTGAGATCACAGCGAGTTCCCCGTTGGCTTTCTCTCCCCATGCTTCACGCCGCGCCTCCCGCAATGCTAATAATTGCACTTCAGTCTCGGTGCGCGGGCGCGTGAAATAATCCACCGCCGCAGGCTGCATCAAGGCGCGGTGCTGTTCCAAATCCAGCGTTTCCACCAGATACGGTTCACCTTCATGCAAATATACGGCCCCAGGATGTACCATCCAGCAGGCTGCTTCGCCATCCACATCCCCGATGGTGGTGGGTGGCTCCGTAGCCGTGTTGAGCAGGTGAACGCTCTGTGCCGAGGCGCTGCGCAGCGAAATTTCTGCCGAGGGATAGCCTTCGCCAAGCCAAAAGTACTTTTCGTTGGATTGATGCAGATTTCCGCCTTGATGCAGGAGCTCCAAAATCTCTGTAACCTGGGCAGGGTCGGCATGCCCGAAGGATTCATTCGTCTCGAAAGGCAACTCGAAAGCCGCGCATTGCAGATGATTCAGCAAAATCAGCAAATTGTCGGCCTGGATCAGGGCGCGCTCCGGGTTGCGTCCGAAGAAATAATCCGGATGGCGCGCCAGAAATTGATCGGCGGGGCTGGGCGAAGCCACCAGTATCGAGAGAGAAGTCTCCAGGCCGCGACCGGCGCGACCGGCCTGCTGCCAGCTTCCGGCAATTGTGCCCGGGTATCCAGCCTGGATCGTGGCTCCCATTCCGCCGAGATCGAGGCCCAGTTCGAGGGCCGTGGTAGCCACCACAGTGCGCACGCTGCCTGAGCGCAAGCCCTGTTCAATTTCACGACGATGGGCGGGCAGGTAGCCGCTGCGATAGGCGCGGATCGCCTGCGGTGTGTTCTCGCCGATGCGAGTGGCCAGAAAGCGCAGCAGCACTTCAACCGTGCGGCGCGTGCGCCCGAACAGAATCGTCTGGATGCCGTAGGTGTACACATCTTCGGCCAGGCGCACGCTCTCGGCAAGCATACTGGCGCGCAGGCCCAAATCTTCATCCACGATGGGGGGATTGTAGATCAAAAAATGCTTGGGACCGCGCCCTGAACCATCATTGTCGAGTAGAGTCAGCGGGGCTTCGATCAGCTTTTCGGCGAGTTGGCGCGGATTGCCAATCGTGGCTGAGGTGAGTATAAACTGCGGCTGCGCGCCGTAAAAGTTGGCGATGCGTTTCAGCCGCCGGATGACGTTGGCAATATGCGAGCCGAATACACCGCGGTAGATATGCATTTCGTCAATCACAATGAAGCGCAGATTGGCGAAAAAATCCGCCCAGGAGGCGTGGCGCGGCAAAATCCCAATGTGCAGCATATCGGGGTTGCTGATGATGAGCCGCGAATTTTTGCGGATGGCAGGGCGGGCGCTTTGCGAGGTGTCGCCGTCGTAGGTAGCCGGGGTAATCGGCGCGTCGGGTTGTGGAATTTGCGCCAATAGGCCGCTCAGCCCGGCGAGTTGGTCTTGCGCCAGGGCTTTGGTGGGGAAGAGATACAGGGCGCGACTTTCCGGGTTGCGCAACAGCGCATCCAGCACGGGCAAGTTATAGGCCAGGGTTTTTCCGCTGGCGGTATCGGTTGCCAGGGCCAGGTTAGCACCAACGCGAATTTGTTCCCAGGCCTGCGCCTGATGGCTGTATAACGCCCGGATGCCGCTGGCGCGTAGCGCCTCGCCCAAGGCGGGATGCAGATCGGCGGGGAAGGGTTCAAAGCGCGGCTGCCGGGCGGGGATAGTTTCCCAGGCGGTGATATTTCCACCGAGGGTCACGTCGCTGCGCCAGCGGCTGAGCAGGCTGGTGATGGCGCTGGTTGTAGTTGTCATGGAAAAATGTGAATGCTGGCCGGGTCAATTTGAATATAGGCTTTGTCTCCGGGGTTCAGGCCAAGACGCGCCAGTTTTGGGGTGGAGATACGGATTTCGAGATCGGGTTTTTGGTCGGGCACGCGCACGCTCAGGCGGTGTTCAGGGCCGAAATCTTCATCATCCAGGATGCGCGCGGGCAGGGTATTTTCTTGACCGGAATCGGCTTTGAGCAAACGGATCGCCTCGGGGCGGATGCCTACCTCTGGGGTTGCGTTGCGCTGGCCTGCTTGGGGAGCAGGAAAAACCTCGAGGTTGTATGCACCCCATTGCAGGGTTTTTGCATCTAAAATGCGCATAGGCAATATATTATTCATGCCAACAATGCGCGCTGTTGCGGGGCTGGTGGGTCGTTGCATAATTTCGTCTTTTGGCCCAGCCTGACACATTTTGCCCTGGTCGAGGATAACAAGCTGGCTGGCGAGGCTGTTGGCCTCGCTGAGGTTGTGTGTGACCAGCAAGATGGGTACATTGAAGCGTTGCGGGATTGTGCGTAATTCGGCGCGCAGTTTTTGGCGCAAAGATTCTTCGATGGCAGCCAGGGGCTCATCCATGAGCAGAATAGCCGGGTTGGGGGCCAGGGCACGCGCCAGGGCAACGCGTTGCTGCTGTCCGCCAGAAAGTTCGCCAGGGCGGCGGTGGGCGAAGTCGGCGAGTTGCATCAATTCGAGAAGTTCGTGAGCGCGCTGATGACGGGCGTGGCGGGGATGGGGGAGCAAACCATAGGCGATATTCTCGGCAATGCTGAGGTGGGGGAATAGAGCGTAATTTTGTGGCACGTAACCGAGGTTGCGTTTTTGCGGCGGCAGGTTGATATTTTGTTGCGCGTCGAAGAGGGTGCGTTGGCCGAGACGGATGATGCCTTGCTGCGGGGTAATTAGCCCGGCGATGGCGCGCAGGATGGTGCTTTTCCCGGCTCCGGAGGGACCGAAAATAGCGATGATTTCATCTTGCGCCTGGAAGTTGGCTTGCAGGTGAAAGTTTTCGACCATCAGGTCGATGGTAACGGCGAGTTTGTGGGGCTTCATTTGGCGGTATTTCTCTAACGCTAGGACGCGAAGGGGCAAGGGCGCAAAGAAAAATATCTAAAACTTTGCGCCTTTGCGTTAAATTATGTTCGGGCTGAGATACGATTTGTTAGCAGGCGAATACTGACTAGCAATACAATTGCTGCGCTAGTGAGCAACAGCGAGAGCTGATTTGCCCGATCAGTTTCTCCGGCTTGCACGGCATCATAGATGGCGATGGGCAATGTTTGCGTCTGACCGGGGATGTTCCCGGCGATCATCAATGTGGCGCCAAATTCACCCAGAGCGCGGGCAAAGGCCAGCACAATTCCTGCCAGTACGCCGCGCCATGCCAGTGGCAGGGTAATCGTTAGAAAAATGGCGAGGGGGGCGCGTCCCAGTGTGCGGGCGACATCCAATAGTTCGGATGGAACAGATTCAATCGCTGCCCGCGCCGATTGCGTCACCAGTGGTAGGGCAACGATGCTGGCGGCTACCACGGCGCCACCCCAGGTAAATGTTAAATGGATGCCAAGGTTGCCGAGCCAACTACCCAGGGTAGAACGCTGGCTGAGGGTAATCAGCAGGTAATAGCCCAAAACTGTTGGCGGTAGTACTAATGGAAGGTTGATTATCCCATCGATTAGATGCCAGAACAGACCCTGTTTGTGCGCCAGAAGGGATGCCAGTGTAATGCCGCCAATGGCAGCGAGCAGGGCAGACAGTGCAGCAACGCGTAAGGAGAGTAGCAGAGGCATGGTCAAGGTGTTGAAATGGGGGTCAGGCCGTGTTGGGCGAGGATTGCCTGGCCCTGTGGGCTGAATAGAAATTGGATAAATTGGTCGGCTTGCGGAGTATTTGGGCTTTCCGCGAGGATACCTGCTCCATGAGCGACAGGCTCGTATCGTGCCCTGTCAAGAGAGATAATCGTCAGCGTGGAATTTTGCAATAGTGAGTTGGGCAGGATGCCCGCCGGAATTTCGCCGCTCTCAATATATTGTAACGACTGCCGCACGCTTTCGCCAAAAACGAGCTGCTCTTCGAGCTGCGTCCATAGTCCGGCATTTTCAAGTATAGCTTGGGCCGCGCTTCCATAAGGCGCGATCTTGGGGTTAGCGATTGTGAAGCGATCAATGGGATTACTGCTGAGGTCATTTAACGACTGGATATCCATGCCGCTATCTGGGGCGATGACCAGGCTGACCTCGCCGTAAGCAAAGACAACTTGACTTTCCGATGTGATGAAACCCTGCGTAGCCAGTTCGTGGATGCGGGTTGTATCGGCGGCGGCGAAAATATCAAACGGCGCGCCGTTGCGAATTTGTTCAGCCAAAGTTCCTGTGGCGGCGTAGGAAAATGTTACCGGGATGCCGGTTTGAGCAGTAAAAGCGCTGCCGATTTCGTTGAAGGCATTATTCAGGCTGGCTGCCGCGGCAATAGTAAGCCTCTGCGATGCAGGCGCAGGTTGGCAGGCCGTGAAAATCGCCGCACCCCAAATCATCAGAGAAAAGCACACTAAACGGGGATTCATCGGATGCTACTTCCGTTAAATCTGGAAAGCCCCAAAAATAAAAGCCTTGCGGTGGAGTACCAGCAAGGCCTTTATCATTTGCCTGAAAGGACGATGCCAGTCAAGCGAATATGCAGGGTCAGGCTTTGGGTTCTTCTTTTTCGGCGCTGTTTTCTTCAGCGCCATCATCGGCTTGTAGCCCTTTGCGAAACGCACGGATGCCGCCACCAAGTTCACCGGCGATTTTTCCAATGCGGCCAACGCCGAAGAGTAAAATGACGATTATTAATATAATAATCAGTTCTGTGGGACCTAAGTTCATGGTAAGTACTCCTGATCAGATAAACTCTGTTAGTATGCAAGGGCAAGGCTAAGTGTACAATGAATTCGATGAAAAATCAATGTGTGGACGGCGGCTATTGACGGAAAGCGGGAACCTCAGTAAAATTCGCTGTGTTGTACGGACTGCCGCCCAATTCTGGCGGCTTTTTTAACGGAGGATACCATGTCTGAGCAAGAGCATATTCAAGAACAAGATTCGCCTCTCGCTGCCGAGAACCACCCGCAGGTGGAGAATATTCGTGCTGATGTGGTTAATTTTTCCAACGCTTCCGCCGGGATCATTCAAGCTGATTTAGTACGTATGCGTCAGAGCGGTGCAGAAAATGTCAATGCCCAGGAAGTTGAAATTCGACAAGGCGGCGTTGGCAGCATCGAGGCGGAAAATGTACACATCATTCAGGGTGGCGCCGGGGCTGTGAAGTCGGAGCGGGTTGACGTGGCTCAAGGCGGCGTTGGTGTTGTCAGCGCCGATCAGCTACAGGTTGTTGAAGGTGGTGTAGGAATTGCGTACGTCAATACTGCTACGCTGCAAGATACCCAGGCGGGGGTCGTGATCGCTCGTACTGTGCAGGCTGATAAACTCCGCACGGGCGTGTTACTTGCCAGCCAGGTCGAAGGCGATGTTGAAACCATCCTGGATACACCGCGGGCGATGTTGGCGGGCCTTACAGCTGGCGCTACCATCGGATTGGTGCTGTGGGTTGGACAACTTGTCAGCAGGCGGCGTTCATAAATTGTAAATTACCTGATTTCAATACGAAGCCAGGTTTTTAATTTTGATATGGAGATTGTCCATCATCCGGACGGCACTCCAAATAAATTATTGCGAGGAGCGAGGGTAACCTGAATGGTTCGGGTGAGAGGCGCTCCGAGGAAGGATAATATGTCTGAACAAATTGTATTAGAAGCCACTCGTCGAGAATTGATCGGCAAGCAGGTGAAGCAGTTGCGCCGTGAAGGTAAGCTGCCCGCTGTCGTTTACGGCTATGGCGTAGATTCGACCCCTATCTTGCTCGACTTGCGCGAAACAAGCCGTATCCTGAAGAACACCAGTGTATCCACACTCATCAATCTCAAAGTGGATGATGCAGAACACAACGTGCTGGTACGTGAAGTTCAAAAAGGTATTCTCAGCCGCGCGATCACGCATATTGATTTCCAGGCGATTGCCATGAATGTCCTCGTCCGCACGCAAGTTCCATTGGTCGTGCTTTCCGATGATGTCCCGGCGGTGAATGATTTTGATGCCATGCTGAATATCGGCGTTGATTCAATCGAAATCGAATGTTTGCCTCGAAATTTGCCCGACCAAATTGAAGTAGACGCCTCAGTTCTCCTAAGTATTGGCGATAGCATTACCGTTGCCGACCTCGTGCTGCCCGAAGGTGTCGCCGTCATGGACGATCCCGAAACGATGCTGGTATTTGCATCTTCACAGCAGACCCTTGAGGAGCCGGAAGAGGAAGTTGACGAATTTGGCGATGAACTCGTTGAAGGCGAACCCGAAGTCCTTGAAAAAGGTAAGGGCGACGAAGAAGCCGAAGAGTAATCTGAACCCAAAACATCCCGCGGCATTCTCGCGGGATGTTTTTATTTAACCTGCCATGCACAATATTAAATTATGGAAATTGGGCAGCCTACTGTTGGGGTTGGTCTGGCTGATAACGGGGTGTGATACAGCTCCCCAGGTGGATTCTGCACAACCCACACCTACCCTGGAAGCGACTCCTGAAGATTTGCCCCTCGAGATGATTCAAGTGGGGCAGGTGCGGCAATGGGCTATTGGGGCAAATGCCAGTTCATCGTATGCCGATCCGGAATGGGGGAGCGAACAAGTTATTGGAGCGCCAAATACGACGCGTTGCGGTGATTTTCAGACCGCATGGGCTTCATCGGGCAGCGATTCTCACGAGTGGCTGGAAGTCGAGTTTGAAACGCCGCTTTATGTGACCGCGGTCAACATTGTTCAGAGCTTTAACCCCAACCAGATTAGTAAAGTTGAATTACTCGATGCCTTCGGGCGGATGGAAATAATTTACGAAAGCGCGCCTTTTCAGGTGACGCAACCCTGCCCATATACTTTGGCGATTCCGATCTCGCTAACCGCGCAACGCTATACGATCGTGCGCATCACAATCGATCAGGCTATTTTGGGGTTGGGGTGGAATCAAATTGACGCTGTAGAATTAGTTGGCGAGACGGAGTAGGGCGTTAGTTGTAGCGTTCCTCGGGGGTCGCTAACCCCAGAGCTTCCAGGAGCAGCACCATCATCCGCGCGCTGGCTCCCCACAACATTTCCCCATCATAATCCGAAAAATAAATCACCGGGATTGGTTTGCCTTGTTGCTGAATCTGACGCACCTGTGCATTGCGGTTGGTCGGGTCGGCGAGCCAATCCAGCGGAATCGAAAAAATGCGGCTAACTTCCTCGGGCTGTGGACGCACGTCATACGGCCAGGGCATTACCCCGACGATGGGCGTGACGCGATAGTTGGTGATGGTGAGCATATCTCGCAGGCGGCCTAAAATTTGAACATCTTGACGCCGCAAGCCCACTTCTTCATGAGCTTCACGGAGAGCCGCGTTTTCAATATCCGGATCATTGGGGTCGCAGCGTCCGCCAGGGAAAGCCACCTGGCCTCCGTGGCGATCCTGGGGGTGCAATGATCGTCGAATCAGGAGTACATGCCAGCCCTGTTCTGTGCAAAACAAGGGCATTAAAACCGCCGCCGGTGTTGGGGGGGCAGTTTGTAACCCATGTGGATAGGGGTTTTCAGGGGGCAAGCTGGGGTCCAGCGCCTTTGCCAGGCTTTGTTCGATTTGAGTTTGGGTGAGTTGCATGGTGCGTTGTGTATCCGTTAATCAATTGAACGCAAAGGCGCAACGAAGCGAAGCCGCAAAGTGTGTTTATTTTTTCTTTCACATTTTCGGCTCATTGCATTATTATTCTGCGTGTATTGCTATGCCGCAGTACGGACATTCGGCAGTATGCGGGTTGAGCCACTCGATTTCGTTGGGCTTTAGCGGCCCGCCGCACGCAGTGCAGGTGATGGGCAATTGCCTGTTAGGCGCGCTACGGGTTGATGTTTCGGCAAGTTCAGTGTTAGCAGGCATTGTTTCTTGCAGCCAGTTTTCGAGTTCTTTTGCCAGATCGGCATGTCCAAATTGTTGTAATTCATCCACGGCGCGGCTGCCCGTTTGCTGGAACTGTCCCCAGAGCTGACTGCCCGCGTAAATTTGCAAGCCTTGCTGGAGCAGGCCGAAGCCTTGCTTTGTTGCGCCAGCCAGAATATAGGCGCGCCCCGCCTGAAGATAAAGCCGCGGGGCCTGACGCATCAATCCCCGATCGTGTGCGGCGCGCGCCACGCGCTCAAAAATATCTCCGGCGTTAGCATAGTCGCCAATTTCCATCAGGCGGTGGGCGCGCTGCAGGGAGCGATGAGCGCGGTTTTCGAGGGGGGGGCGGTGTAGCGGGCGTGGCCCTTTGGGGGCAAATCGTCTACGGCGAGGCATAATTCCTCCGTTTCATTATTGCTCAGGCTTGCGTCTTTGCAGAAAAATTCAGCAAAAAGGGTGTGTAGACACACCCTTTTTGCGATGAAACTTCGCTTATATGTGTTTTTTGAAAAAATCCGTGATTGTGTTATAGCAAATCACGCGGTTCTCAAATTTGAGCACATCGTGGCCTTCATTTTCGAACATCAAATATTCAATTTCTTTGCCTATCGAGCGCAAATGTTCAACCAGATCGCACGATTCTTGTTCAACAACGCGCGGGTCGTTCTTGCCCTGGATCACCAACATCGGCGCGCCCAGATTTTCAATATACGTGCGCGGTGAGCGCTCCACCAGTAATGCGCGCTCTTCGGGGATATCGGGATCACCCAGCGCGATTTTGAAATAAGGCTTCCAGGTTTCAGGGATGCGCTCGCCGAAAGTCAGCAGGTCATACGGCCCGAACATATCGCAGGATGCGGCCCAAAGCTCGGGGTGGCGTGCCGCTAAAGTGAGGGTCATATAACCCCCATAGGAACGACCTACCACCGCGGCGCGTTTGGTATCCAGCCGCGGGTCATTGGGCAGCACTTTTGTCATCGCGTGGACGTGGTCGAGACGATCGTCGCCGCCCCAGTCGCGATCCACTTTTTTAGTATATTCCAGGCCATAGCCTGTAGAGCCGCGCACATTGGGGACGAAAACCGCGAATCCGTTCAGCGTAAGAAACTGGATCAATGGCATAGAGAACCAGGCAAAATCGGGGCGCTCCTGGGCTTGCGGCCCCCCGTGGACATAATAGACCAGCGGGTAGGGGGCTTCAAACCCTAAGGTTTCGTTGGGCAGGTAGAGACGTGCTGAAGCGCGCAGCCCATCAAAGGAAGTGAACGAAGCATCTTCGCCGGGGGAGAGCAGCGTTTCGGGAATGCCCAGTGTGCGCTCCTGGGTATGCTGGATGGTCGCGTAGGAGTTGCCGTCGATGGTGTAAACTTGGGTTGGTGAGGTAGCTGTAGAGTATGAGAGCGCGTAGCTCTGGGTGGCCTTTTCGTAGCTGAGATGTTCCAGTACACCATTACTGATATGGCTATGCCCGAGGAGTACTTTTTCAAGTTTAATACGCATTGCAGAAAAATCGAAACGGCCTTCATACACCCAATCGGCACCATCGATATTATAGCCCAGCAAGAAGCGATTTCCCTTGATGTGTTGGAAATTTTCTAACTCGCCCACGCCTTTATGAACAGTGTCCCCAATCTTCACCGGTTGAGCCTGATTGGGGTTGTCGAGGGCGATATAGCATAAATCGCCCGTGTCTTCAAAAAGCGTGGACGAAATTAACAGGCCGCTTTCCTCATTGACGAAATATCCGTAGCCCAGACCCGTGAGTGGGTACGCGGTGCCCGGCTGGCGTTCTTCGAGCGGTGTGCCATAAAGCGGGCGAATTTCGCCTTTCTCCCACAGAGAGAGCACATGATCGCCGACGGTATACCCCTCGAGCAGGGCGATTTTGCTGTGGTCGGCATTGACCGCGGCCACATGCGCTCCGTAGGCGCTGGCGTGCAGTTTGGCAATTTCTCCGGTGGTGAGATTAACCCGCAGGGCGTAGTTCATGGCCTCTTTGTTGCTGGCCGCATGGAGATAGATCAGATTTTCATCGGGGTCGCTTTTCAGCAAGAAGAAATGATGATCCGCGTAGAACGAGTCAAACGCCGGTTCAGGGTATCCGCCTTCAATTGGGATCAGCATAGGCTTGTAGTCTTCGTCGCCGTCATTGTCAATCATCACCAGAATTTTCCCCAGTTTTGGGAACACCTTGAAGCTATTTCCGATGAGATGCGGGTTTTGCAGGGCGATTTGCGGTGGCAGCAAGGGCTGCGGGACGCTGCCGCTTTTCTCCATGCTGTACAGGCTGAGGTGCCCGCTGAGATTGCTGATGAAGAAGATTTTCTCCCCGACGCTTTCAGGGTAAATGAAGAGACGTGCTGAGAGAAACGATTCGATTTTGTACATGGTGTGGATGATCCTTTGCTTAATGGGTAGTGGTCTTGTCCGAGAGGCTAAGCCAATATCCGAAGCTGAGTGTAACTAAACTGCCCACGGCGGCCATCCCCAGACGGAGTGGTCCCAGGCTGAGAAAGTTCCAATTTTGCACAGCCCCGGCGCTATGCCCACCCCAGAAGCCGATCCAGGCAAGCAGCAGATAGAGCAATAATCGCCCAGGCCCGCCGCCGCGCCATAAATGAAAGAGCGAGCCGATTAGGCTGGAGAGCAGAATGCCGATGAGTAAACTGGGGAGTGTCATGGAGTTAGTATATCATTTTGGGCCAACGTGTTCTATATGATGTTGATGGAACGCAGTTCTTTGAGAAAATACTCGCGATCATCATCTTTGGCGATGGAATGTCCGGTCATTTCGGCCATTTCGAGGTAGCCGCGCGCGTTGGCAATATCGCCAGAGACGGCGCTGGCGCGCGCCAGGGCCTCGTAGGCAAAAGCGAGATCGAAATCGCCTAAATTGTGTTTTTCACACAGGTTCAGACAAAATTTGGCATATTTAAAACTCATCACGCCAAAGCCCAGCAGCGCGTAGACACGTGAAATTTGCCAGTCGCCGCGCGCAAAGTTGAGCGGCGTGCCGATCTGCCCCCAATGATAGCGCGAAGCGTGCGCCAGATGGATCATTTCGATATTTTCTTCGGGTGTGCGGTCGGGTTTGTCGAGCAAATTCCAGACTTGGTTGAAGCAGGATACCGCAAATTTGCGATGTTCTTCTGGTGTTGAGGATTGGGTCATCATATTTACCTTCATAGTGAATTGTTTTCAGACCTCGGAGACTTTCAAAATCTCCGAGGTCTTTGATTTACTCAATGATTCCGCCCCCCAGGCAAACTTCGCCCACATAGAAAACTGCCGCCTGACCGGGCGTGATGTCGCGCAGGTTTTCGTCAAATTGAATGTGGACGCGGTCATCATTCAGCGGGGTGACTGTGCCCCAGGCCGGGTGCGCTTTATAACGAATCTTGATCTCAGCCCGGATGGGTTTAGCGGGCGCGATGCCAGTAATCCAGTTGACGTTGTGGGCGTGAAGTTCATTTTGCCCTAGTTCATCCACCGTCCCGACGACCAGCGCGTTGCGAGCTGCATCTTTGCGGATCACATATAACGGCTGTGGTGCGGCAATGCCCAGACCGCGGCGTTGTCCAATCGTATAGAAGGCCAGTCCGTTGTGCTGGCCGAGTTCTTCATCGGCCCGGCTCAAAATTGGGCCGGGCGTGGCGATGCCGGGGGCATTACGGATCAGAAAATCGCTGTAGGTGCCATTGCCGAGAAAACATAAATCCTGGCTGTCGGAGCGTTCCGCTACGGGTAGCCCAAACTCGCGCGCCATCTGGCGCACTTCGGGTTTGGTATATGCTCCCAGCGGAAACATGGCATGTGCGAGCTTTTTCTGGTTGAGTACGTGTAGCACATAGGATTGGTCTTTGTTGGCATCCACGGCTTTTAGTAACTCAATACGGCCGACGACGGACGACGGATGACGGGTATTTTCCGTCCTCACGCGCGCATAATGCCCTGTTGCCATGAACTCTGCTCCCAGAGCCAGGGCGCGCTGCAACAAAAATTCCCAGCGGATACGACGATTGCACAGCAAACAAGGGTTTGGCGTGATGCCATCAGCGTAACTGTCGATGAAATATTGCACCACGGTAGCGCGGAACACGTCTTTGGCATCTACGGCGTAAAAGGGAATGTCGAGTTGGGCGGCCATGCGCCGCGCCAGGTTCATCGCGTCAATCGTGCAACAACGGTTCTCAGCCTCGCTGCCGGGTTCGCTCCACAGGCGCATCATCATGCCAATTACTTCATACCCCTGCGCCTTGAGCAACGCGGCGGCTACAGAGCTATCTACCCCCCCGGACATGGCAACAACGATTTTGGTCATAGTACGTGAAATCGAACGCAAAATACGCGGATCCAACAGATATTTGCGGATATTTGTAGATTCAATCCGCGCAAATCCATCCAATCCGTGTCATCCGCGTCCCATTATTGTTCTCGATTGTTTGACGAGGCGCGGCAAAACGTTTAAAAAGGATTTGAGATCTTCCGCGGTGGAATCCCGTCCCAGGGTGACGCGTAACGAACCCAGCCCCCAGTTGCGCGGCAGCCCCAAAGCGGTCAGCACACCCGAAGGTGCCGGATTGCCCGTTTTGCACGCCGAACCCGAAGAGCAGGCGAAGCCTTCTACATCCAGCATCATCAACAGATTATTGCCATCCACACCCTCAAAGACAAAACTGGCATGGTTAGACAGACGCTCCACGGGGTGTCCGGTCAATTTCGCATCCGGAATTTCTTCCAGCACCGTGCCGATCATATGATCTCGTAGTGCACTGAGTTGCGCCTGATGCGCGACCAGATGGTTCTGTGCCAATTTGAAAGCCTCGGCCATGCCGACGATATAGGGCACATTTTGTGTTCCCGCACGCAGGCCGAATTCCTGCGAGCCGCCGGTCTGACTGGGGTGCAGGCGCGTGCCTGCGCGCACGTACAAGGCCCCAACGCCCTTTGGCCCGTAGAACTTGTGCGCCCCGAGGGAGAGCAAATCTACATTGAGGGCACTCACGCTAATCGGCAGGTGCGCCGCTCCCTGCACGGAATCGCTATGAAAAATTACGCCGCGGGCGCGGCAAATATCCCCGATTTCAGCAATCGGGTTGATCGTGCCGATTTCATTGTTGGCATGAATCACCGATACGATAGCTGTATCCTCGCGCAGAAGCCGCGCCACATCACCGGGATTCACACGTCCGAATTCATCGATGGGCAAATATTCCAACTCAAAGCCGAAGAGCGTCGCCAATTGTTCAGCAGTTTGTGATACCGCGTGATGTTCCACCGGGCTGATGAGTATATGCCGGGCTTCGCGTTGCTCGCGCGCAGCCCAGGCCGCGCCGCGCAGCGCCAGGTTATCACTTTCGGAACCACATGATGTAAAAATAACTTCGTGCGGTTGGCAGCCAATTAGAGCAGCGATCATTTCTCGCGCGGTCTCGACGGCATTGTCGGCTCTTTGCCCGTAGCGATGCACCGAAGAAGGGTTGCCAAACTCGGTCGAGAAATAGGGCAGCATCACATTCAGCACTTGTGGATGCAATGGTGTCGTAGCGGCATAATCAAGATATATTCTATTCATAATGGGCACAAATTATAGCATGTTCTTTTTCCCGAAACTCAAACCTCAACGTCCCAATCTGCATCCCCTTTGATATAATACCCTCGCCAGACACTTGATAATATGATTTATTATCGAGCCACATCAATCGTGGCATGTTATTACATTCGTGTTATATCGACACGCTTGCACGACAATCAGAACTGTGCGATTTTGGCGGTTAGAAATTGAGTGATATATAATTTGAAATTTGGAGGACTTATGTCTCAGGTGATTAAATTTGGTACTGATGGATGGCGCGGCAGAATTGCAGATGATTACACCTTTGCCAATGTGCGGCGCTGTACACAGGGCTTTGCAACCTACTTGTTGAAATATGGGCACAAAGATAAATGGGTGATCGTTGGCCACGATAAGCGGTTTCATGGTGAAAATTTTGCCGTCACCGTTGCTGAAGTTCTGGCGGGCAATGGCCTGCGCGTGTATCTCACCAATGGCTCTTCGCCAACCCCCGTGATTTCCTATTCCGTCATTGCGAAAAAAGCTGTCGGCGCAGTCAATGTGACGGCTTCACACAATCCCTACACGGATAACGGTTTCAAAGTGCGTGACGAAAATGGCGGGGCGATTGCCCCCGAAGGCTTAAAAGAAATTGAAGCATTTATTCCGAATACAGAAGAAGAAGCCGCCCGAATACCCATTGCTGAAGCCGAAGCAAAAGGCCTGGTGGTACGCTTTGATCCCGACCCTGACTATATCAAACACATTCAAACCCTGATCGACCTGCAACCGATTAAAGATGCGGGTCTCAAAGTTTTGGTAGACCCCATGTGGGGCAACGGTGCAGGCTGGTTCCCGCGTTTGTTGGGCGGCGGCAAAACTGAAATTATCGAAATTCATAATGTGCGCAATCCCATCTTCCCCGAGATGAGCCGCCCAGAACCGATTCCGCCGAATGTGGATGTTGGGCTGGCTGCCACCCTCGAGCATAATGCCGACGTGCTCATCATCAACGATGGCGACGCCGACCGCGTCGGCATTGGCGATGAAAACGGGCAGTTCATCGATCAATTGCGTGCCTTTGGGATGTTGGCCTATTACCTGCTTGAAGTGCGCGGCGAGCGTGGCCCAATTGTCAAGACAATTTCCACTACCAAGATGCTCAACAAACTGGCCGCCATCTATGATGTTCCCGTTTATGAAACTGGCGTAGGTTTTAAATTTGTGGCCCCAAAAATGCTCGAAACCCAGGCGCTCATCGGCGGCGAAGAATCGGGCGGCTATGCCTTTCGCGGGCACGTTCCCGAACGAGATGGCATCCTGGCCGGTTTGTTTATGCTCGATATGATGGTCAAGCTTCAGCGCAAGCCCTCCGAAATCCTTGAACTGCTTTTTAGCAAAGTTGGCGGGCACTATTACGACCGCGTGGACACCCCCTTCAAAGGCGAGCGTCAGGAAAAAATCGACAATATTCTTGCCGCCAACCCCGAAACACTGGGTGGCCTAAAAGTCATCGGCCTGGTGACGATTGACGGGTACCAGTTCCAACTTGAAGATGGCGGCTGGTTGCTGATCCGCTTCTCAGGCACCGAGCCGATTATCCGAGTATATTGCGAAACCACGCATCAAGACAAAGTGCAGGCTATTTTGCAAGACGGTCTGAAAATTGCTGGAATCGAATAACGCTATGACGTACTAACGTGCTGACCGACACACATTGCCATTTGTACTTTGACTCGTATGATGAAGACCGCGCCGCGGTGCTGGCTCGAGCCTGGGAGGCGGGCGTGGAGCGTATCCTGGTTCCGGGCATCGATCTGGAATCCAGCCGCGCGGCGATAGCGCTAGCTGAAGAATTCCCGCAGGTTTACGCGGCTGTAGGCATACACCCCAATTCAGCAACCACTTGGGATACAGCCACGCTCGACGCTCTGACTCAGTTGGCCGCGCATCCCAAAGTTGTTGCAATTGGCGAAATTGGCCTGGATTATTACCGCGATCGAGCCCCGCGCGACCTTCAGCGCCAGGTCTTTCGGGAGCAGGTATCCCTTGCGGGGCGGTTAAAGCTTCCGATAGTTGTCCACACCCGCAATCAAAGTCCCGAACAGCGGGCCTGTTTGCAGGATGCTCTTCAAATCTTGGTAGAATTTCGCTCCCTGCTTCCGATTGAACGTCCCGGCGTTGTCCACTCATTTTCCGGAAACCAGGCCGAAACACAACGTGCATTGGAAGCTGGATTTTATATTGGTTGTACCGGGCCTGTAACCTTCAAAAGTGCCCACGAATTGCGTCGTGTTGTCGCTTCAGTTCCGCTCGATCGTTTGCTCATCGAAACGGATGGCCCGTTTCTAACACCTCGTCCGTACCGCGGCAAACGAAATGAACCGGCTTTTGTTGCGTATGTGGCTGAGAAAATCGGCCAGATATTTGATACGCCTTTAGATGAAATCAATCAGGCTACAGCCGCAAACGCAAGGCGATTATTTCAATGGAGTAATTGATTGAGTACGAATTTTTTTACGCTTGTTGAAGACCAGATCTCCCAAGTAGAAGTGCTGATGAAAGCCCAGGTAAACGGGCATCATCCGCATTTGCAGGTTGTATTGGAGCATTTGGTTTCGTCGGGGGGCAAACGTGTTCGCCCGGCAGTTGCCCTGCTGACCGGTGGAATGCTCCATGCCGACGGCGACAGGTTGCTCAAGTTAGCCGGATCAATTGAGATGTTGCATACAGCCACACTGGTGCATGACGATTTGATTGATGGGTCATTGTTGCGGCGCGGTATTCCTACGTTGAATGCACAGTGGTCGCCCGCGGCCACCGTTTTAGCCGGTGATTATATCTTTGCCCGTGCGGCTGCAATGGCTGCACAAACCGATTCAATTGATGTTATGCAGCTATTTGCAGAAACGTTGGCAACAATTGTAAACGGCGAAATTATTCAGATGTTTACTAGCCGGGGGATCGCCAGCCGGGAAGATTATTATCAGCGCATCTATGCCAAAACAGCATCGATGTTTGTGTTAGCGACGGAATCAGCGGCCTTGCTTGGTGGTGTGGATGACGATGTAGTTTTGGCAGTACGCCAGTATGGTTATGAAATTGGTATGGCGTTTCAGATTGTGGACGATATTCTTGATTTTACAGGGAGTCAATCTGCTGTTGGGAAGCCGGTTGCCAGCGATCTACGCCAGGGTTTGGTGACCTTGCCAGCAATTTATTACCAGGAAAGCCATCCGGATGACGAAGATATGGCTGCCGTATTGCGCGGCGAATATAATCACGATGCCCGTATGATGCGGCTGGTCGCGGCGATTCGCGCGAGCGGCGCGATTAAAAAAGCGCTCGACGAAGCGCGTGAATTTGTTGAGCGTGGTTTGAAGATGCTTGAAAATATCCCCGATAGTATTGAACGCCAGGCATTATTTGAAATTGGTTCGTATATTGTCGATCGAGATGTATAGGCTTTCACGCAAAAGAAGAAACAGGCCGCTGCCATGCAGCGGCCTGTTTCTTCTTTTGCGCAGTAATATAAATTTATTGGGTTGTTGGCAGGTTGAAATAATTATACACCGCCCTGGAAAGTTGCCCAACCAATGATGATGATGAATCCCAGATCAGTTGATCGGGATGGTACATGAAAATTACCAGCACATAATCACCACCGCTGGTGAAGATCAGCCCGGCATCCCCAATCAGATTAATGATGCCGTCATTTGTTACCCACCCATGTTTATGCGCGATTTGTGTGCCTTCGGGGATGCCAGCTTCCAGCAGTGAGGGCATTTTATTCTGCGTGAGATAGGCAATCATAGTGTCGCATTCGGTTTGCGTGATTTCTGTCGGGAAAACAGCGGTCAGCGCGCCACCGCCGGTTTGCGCACACTGATATAAATCGGCCAGTAACATGCCCATTTCGGAGGGAGTGGTCTGGTTGTAAACATCGGGATTGGTATTAACATCGGCACGTGAATTCGCGGGGGTTGTGAAAAGGTCCAGCACTGGCGCGCCCAAGTAAAAATGCCCGGCCAGGAAAGTGTTTTCTAGCCCGAGGGCTTGCAAATCATCGGTGACAGCCAAAGGGGCGCGGTTGGCGTCAATCACACGTTGTATCAACCAGTCAGCCGATTCATTGCCGGATTCAATAATCATTTTTTCAATCAGATTGGCTGTTTCGGCATCGGGCACTTCGTCAATATGGCGGTATGTCGAAATTAGAATGGGGATTTTAATAATACTGGCTGTCGTAAAAGCGATATCAACGGGTTCAACCGAGTATTCAATGCCTTGCTGGTAGGCAAAGTGAATCTCATTCGTGGTTTGTAGATCGAGCATATAAACCCCAATCAGCCCTTCGAATTCAGCCAGACCAATCGTCTGCTTCATCAAAATGCCCAGATTTTCAAGCGAGGGCCGCGGGGGTAAAGATCGACCGAGGGGCAGCGTAACAACTCGCTGCTGGGTGGAGAAAAGTGCATTCTCAATCGGGAAGATGGAGCGTTCAACATCGAGTTCGGTGCCTAATTCTCCGGGTTGAAAATCTACGGAACCAGCAACCGGCACTGGAGCCGAGGGGGGTTCGTCATACCGGGGGGCCAAATCTTCCTCGAGGTAGATTCTCAGCCGCTCTTCAGAATAGGATGCTCTGAGGGGAATCTCCGCTCCTGTGGCAGTACGCCCCCAGAGATAATCCCAAAATGCCAGCCAAAAAGTCACCCGTGTGCGTTCCAGATCGGCAGCGGCGAGCATACTTTCAAGATCAAGTTCAAAGCCAACCACGGATGGGTCCAGATGGATAATATCCTCTTTATAGCGAAGTTCGACGGGAAGATTATAAATTTCAAGCAGTCGTTGAGCTGATGTTTGGCGGGTTAATCCGCTAACTGGCACATCTGCGATGGTCATCCCGGCGGGAAAAACGGCCCGTAATCGGCTAAATGAGGCTATTTGCAGTGTGGCCAGGCCAATTGCAAAGAAAATCATAAAAATTGAAATCCAGCGGAGTGCTGAAAAATTTCTTCGGTTGCGCATGAGGGGATTCTATCACAGGTGCTGAATATGTAAAATTACCCCGGAAATGGGTATCTTCTGTACTATGAAATTAGCGTTGACTACTATATGATTTATTGGTGGTTTTGCGAAAACCTAGTGTTATCGTAACAATTCAGGCCGAAACTTTTACAGGAGAAGTTTACATATGCTGCGATCTTTATTAATATATCTTTCGAAAGCTGAATGGGCGCGACGGATTGTGACGCGGTGGCCGATTGCCTGGCGGGTTGCTGGGCGTTTTGTTGCCGGCGAGACCCCTGACGATGCGATTCGCGCGATAAAGATTCTTAATGAAAAGGGCATTTGTGCCACGCTGGATCACTTGGGTGAAAATGTAACCAGTGTGGGTGAAGCACGCCAGGCGACTGAAGATGTGCTGCACATCCTCGATGAAATTGACCGTACGGGGGTCAAATCGGGCGTATCCATTAAACTCAGCCAGATTGGTCTGCTGCTCGATGTGGCCGAATGCGAAATTAATTTACGCCGCATTGTAGAGCGGGCAAAATCGTACGAGAATTTTATCCGTATCGACATGGAAGATTCGCCCTTTACGGATATAACCCTGGAGTTATTTCGCAAATTGCGCGCCGAAGGTTATACAGATACCGTGGGGATCGTTGTCCAGGCTTATTTTTATCGCACCGAAGAAGATATTCGCCAGTTGATGGAAGAAAAAGCACGCGTGCGTTTATGTAAAGGAGCCTACAAAGAGCCGCCGGAAATTGCCTTCCCGAAGAAAGCGGATGTTGATATAAATTTTGATAAGCTAACGAAGATGTTGATTGATGGCGCAGCCAAAGCTGGTTTGCCGCGCGTTACTGAATGTGGCCGCTTCCCCCCTATCCCTGCGATTGCCAGTCATGATGAAGCGCGCATCATCTTTGCGAAGCAATATGCTAAAGATGTAAATTTCCCCAAAGATGGCCTGGAATTTCAGATGTTAAACGGCATTCGCCGCGATTTGCAGGAACAACTGGCCGCCGAAGGGTATCCGGTGCGCGTGTATGTGCCTTATGGCACGGAATGGTATCCCTATTTTGTGCGCCGCCTGGCCGAACGTCCGGCGAATCTCTGGTTCTTTATCGCTAATTTCCTACGAGGATGAGTTGATATTTAAATAAAAAAGAGCGGCGCTACAAGCGCCGCTCTTTTTTATTTGTTAAAGCCATTATTTTGTGTAAAACTGTCGCCTGATTTTCCGCTTCCTGGTGCGGCAGCGAAATTCTGAATGCCGATCACGTCAATAGTACAGGCAACCCGCACGCTGGCGTTAAAGCCATCGGGGAGATTGGCAATATCGGGCGCATAATACGAGCGGGATGAGTGTGCTGGCATGGAGAAATCATCGATTTTAGCTTCGGGCACCCCGGTAAAATGGATTTCGCAAATACCATCGGCATCGCTGATGTTGGAGATAAAGAATCCGCCGGAGAATACGCCATCTACATTGCGCGGCACTTGCGGGAAATAAACAGTCTTGGTCTCCGATCCGGCAGGAATGGCGCTGTAGGTTGAGCCTTGCCCAATGCGCTCCGCCGGAACAGGGTTGCCGTCATTATCGGCGGGATTGCCGCGATTATCTTCATTAATGATCGCCACGATACTGGCTGCCGGATTATTAGCCTGGATAACGGCGTTGCCAAAACGCTGGCTCACCGGGAACGCATCCACTGCGTTCGTGGGTGCAATATCGGGCATATATAATACTAAAGCGGCGCTGGGGCTGATTTCAGCAGACTGGTAGGAATAGGCTTCTCCGCCGAAGTTGAAATCAATCGTAATGCTTGTGGCCGTGTCGCTGACATTTTGTATAGTGATGCCGCTGTTGTAGCCATAGAAGCGGCGCACCACGCGCGGCGCATATAATTTTGTCGCGCCGCCGCTCAGGCCGTTGTAGCTATGAAATTGTGATGTTCCTGCATCTGCGCCGCTGTTGTAAAAATTGATCACCATCCCGATTTGCGCCTCTGCCGGATTGCTGACGCGCACTTTAGCCGCGCCCACAAACTGATCGGGCAGATTCGCATTTTGATCCTGATAAATAATCACATTACTGTATCCGGCGATGGTCATTGTTTCAGTGGCGGTGGGTAGGTCGTTACCGGTTTTGTCTTTGTAGGTAACCTCAATGGTGATCTCATGCCCGGCGGCATTTTGCACCGAAAAATAAGAATTCCAACCATAATAATTCTTCATTACCTGAGGTGCATACATTGCCGAAGCGATCTCGTTCTCGCCCAGGCCTGAACTGCTGGCGATGCGGTAAGGATCAGCACTGGTGCCTGTGCCGGTGGTTTCTGAATTAACAGTGCAAACGACACTTCTGGACGAAGTCACCACCACGCTGCCCAGAAAATCTTCGGGGACGCCCAGATTGCCATCGGCAACAGCATAATTTTGGCTGCCTCCCGCTGGGATACTGGCCGAATACGTTGCGCTGGCCGTGCTGCTGCCCTGCGCGTAGAATGTTAGCGTGATTTCTGCGGGATTGGCGGCATCCAGATTTTGGCAGGCGATGGTGCTGGTCCAGTCTCCGGCGGGGCCTTGCGCGGCGGCGGCTGATGTAAGCAGCACGATACCCGTGATTGCAAAAATGGCAATGAGAACTTTTTTCATCATAACTACCCTCGAAAAAGAAGCTGATCTGTGATGATCTTCAAAATCGTACTTTATTATTATACGGCATGGAAAGCTTTTGGTCACGCCGCGATTTGCTCGTAGAGCGCCAGTGTTTGCCGGGCATCATTCACATTACGATAGTGAGCGCCAACTTCTATGGCGGCTTGTTGCAGGGCTGCCAATCGAGCTGGATTATCCAGCAACTCATCCAGCGCCTCCGTGATTTGGATAGCATTCGGCTCATCTACCAGCATGGCAGCTCCGGCTGTAACTTCAGGTAATGCGCCCACGCGCCCGGCGATCAGCGCTGCGCCACAGGCCATGGCTTCCGCCGCCACCAGCCCAAAGCCTTCGTGCAACGAAGGCATCACCACGGCCTGGGCTCCGCTATAGAGCATTGGCAGTGCTTCATCGGGCAGCGCGCCGGTGAAGTGTACCCGCCCGGTGAGTTCCAGAGTTTCAATCATCTCGCCCAGGCCGCGCGCCGGGGTTTTGGCGTATTCTTGTCCAACGATAACCAGCGCGCCGCGGTATCGGCTTTGTGCAAAAGCATGGATCAACGCGCCAATATTATTCTTGCGATCCATGCGCCCGACATGCAGCACATATTCCCGCGGGAGGCTGTAATGCTGCCGGATTTCAGCAATCTGCTCCGGTGTAGCTGGTTGAAAACGCGCCCCCACTGAGGGGTAGATCACGCTGATTTTTGCAGGATCCAGCCCAAAGTGAGTCTGCGCGTCCTGCGCGGTGGCACGCGAAATCGCAATCACACGCCGCGCCTTTTTTAGCGTTAGCGGCTGAATCCGCCGCCAGTACCACGCATCAATTCGCGGCACCAGTTCGGGATGTAGCAGCGTGGTCAGGTCGTAAAGCGTCACCAGGCTGGGTTTGCGGGTCATCAAGCCCAGGTTTTTGGCGAAGTGGATGCCATTGCAACCCCGACTAATAATTGGCAAGCTAACCTGTGCCAGTATGCGCGCCAGAAAGCGATTTTCAACTGGCAAGATGATTTGTTGCAGGTTTCTTGCCAGCAGGCCGGGTTCGGGGCGCGTCAGCAGCACGCGGTATTGGTTGTGCGGGTCGATCGCCAGCAGGTTTTGCAGCAGGTTGAGCGTGGCGGTGCGCCCGCCGCCATAGTTGTGTATGCCCAGGGCTTCGATGAGAATTCTCATATTTGTGGTTTTCTGGCGATAGCAAAAATATCATTGCAAAAGATGGTTTTAACGATGGGGAGCCGCGTGAGAAGGCGCTGGATGGCGCGCACCCGCGGGTTGGATTCGTGTTCGAAGGTCTGGACGTTCGCCAGCCAAACCCGCGGCCTGAATCCGTTGTGGCGAAGTGTTTTCTGCAATTGAAGCGGATTCTGCTCATTGACGTGCAAATATGCGTGTTCCCAGCGGGAGTGAGGGTCTTTTGGGAATTTATGCCCTCGCAACCCTTGCACCCAGCGATAGAGTGGATACCCCCAGCGGTAATACCACGTATTTGGCATGGTGTGGATGATAAGCCGCCCACTCGGTTTGAGGGTTCTGTTTACTTCTTGGAGGGTGCGGTCGAGTTGATGGGGCGTGAGGTGCTCAACAACATCCAGCATGAAGATTACATCGAATTGCGTCGAACCAAAGGGCAGCGTTTGTGCGTCGGTTTGCTGAAAGGCCAGGTTTGGTATTTGGGGAAGTTGTCGAGTGAGTTTCAGGGCTTCGGGCGCGTAATCCA
>JABGRQ010000084.1:0-3351 GCA_018648225.1 Chloroflexota bacterium | reverse complement strand
GGATGAATATCATACGCATGCCCACGGCGTGTGAGGCGCATATAGGCATTGGCGACGCTGCGCGGCAACCAGGAAAGCAATGGCAAGTGATAGTGTTCTTCGATTAGCGCAAATCGATTTGGCCCGCTGAAAAAGATTGCGCCCCCAGGCTTGAGCACACGCCGGATTTCATCTGCCAATTGATAGGGGTTTTGCACATGCTCATAAACCTGAGCGCAGATGACGACATCAAAATATTGATTAGGAAAGGGAATATTCTCGCCGCGGGAGCAGACTTGCAGAGTAGGGGGCAGCGCGCTTTGTGGTAGAGCCGGATCAATACCGACGGCAAAGTGAAATTGTGCGCCAAATGCCTTCAACATTGTGCCGTCGCCGCAGCCCACATCCAGACAGCAGAGGCGGCGCAGGTCTTCTCCCAGAAAATCGTACAGCACAGCCATGATCTTGGCCGCTTTGTGTTCTCTTGATGTTGGCATTTTTCCAGTCTATCATACTGGAGCCTCCAGTCGCAACCTAAGTAACGCCAGCGATAGCCTTCATGAATCGAGAATAATTCTAAATGGGAGTTTTGTACGCTAAAGATAGGGTAAAATTCTACTATCATTAATTGCTGTCAACCGGTGGGTGGATTGCCCTCTGGTTGCAACGCTCTGCTTTTCTGCTGCCCCCATTATGATTATGGATGTCAATGTAATTACCCAAATTAATGCGGTACTATCGGGTGTGATTGATGAATCTACTCATGATCTGGCGCGGCACGAATTGTTAAAGATCGTTGCCGAAGCGGCGGGCTTTCAGGCTGCGCTGCTGGTTGAAATTGAACCCGATGGAAAAACGATGCGGGTTACGGCAACGTATTTGCCCGTTCAATTTCAGAAATTAGTGGAAAAAGTAGGGGGTATTCGGTTAGTGGGGTATACGTATGCGATTAATCTTTCCGAAACATTAGAAACCCCTGATATTGAAGTCTTTACGCATATCTCCGATTGGCATACGCAAATACCGCGTCCGATTGGGAGGGCGTTGAACAAAGCGCTGAGTGTGAAACAAATCGTATCTTTGCGTCAAAATGTGGGCCAACAATATCTGGGTGCAGTGAATTATCTGGATACATCCGGAAATGCAGATGTTGATCTTGTGACCAATCTATCCTTCAATCATCTGGTTTATGCCGTGCGCCTGATGCGCGAACAGCGCGAGAAAGAACGTTTGCAGCGACGCTATACTGATGAGCTTGAAGCGCATGTCGAACAACGTTCCGCTGAAATTCAACGCGCATTATTTGAGGCCGAAAGTTTACTCGAAGGCTTGCGCGTACTCACACAGGAACTTTCGATGCGCCAGGTCTTGGCGGGCATTTTTGATGTGATGCGTGATGTGGTCATGTTTGAAGATGCCTTTGTGTTGCGGCGTTTTGAAGGGGACGAGCTGGTTGTTGTCGCAGCTACCAGCCTGTTGTTTGAGCGTAGCCGCTGGTTTGCTGAGGAATTTTTCAACCAGATTTTATCTGGTCAGACAATGGCTGTCGCCGATATTTGCGAAATCCCAGAATGGAGAAAGCAACCCGAATCCATCCGGGAGTATACTAACTCTGTGTTACATATTCCACTGAGGGATGGCGATCAGGAAGCCATGCTGGTTTGCACTCATTCCCAACAGGGCTTTTTTATGCAACGGCACGAAGCCATTAGTGAGCGTTTTGCATTGTTGGCGACGCAGGCATTGCGCAACGCTCGTCTACACAGCGATTTATTGGCCGAGCGCGATCGATTGGAAGAACACGTTGCCAAACGTACTGCCGAACTGACGCGCCAACGAGATTTCGCCATGCAGGTGATGAATGCAATGGGGCAAGGTCTCACCGTGGCCACAATTGATGGGACATTTGAATATGTTAATCCGGCGTATGCTGCCATGGTGGGATATGCTACACAAGACCTGATTGGCAAAACCCCTTATGATGTCACCTTCGATGAAGATCACGAAATTCTTGCGGCAGCCCGTAAACGCCGGCAGGTGAGTGAGACGAATATCTATGAAACGCGTTTAAAACGGGCAGATGGAACACCTTTATACGTGTTGGTAACCGGAGTGCCGCTTTTCCAGGATGGCAACTTGAGTGGATCTATTGCGGTAGTGACCGATCTCACCGAGCGCAAACAAGCCGAAGCTGCAGTGGCGCAAGCCCGCGACCAGGCTATTCAGGCATCTCAATTGAAATCAGAATTCTTGGCGACCATGAGCCATGAGATTCGAACACCTATGAATGGCATTATTGGTATGTCCGAGTTGCTGCTGGATACCCCTTTGAATGGTGAGCAAAAAGAATATGCTCAGATTGTTGAGGGTGAAGCACATTCGCTATTGAATATCATCAACGATATTCTGGATTTTTCAAAAATTGAGGCTGACAAACTGGCCCTAGAAATTATTGATTTGGAAGTACATGAGGTTGTCGAGGGCCTTGTGGAAAGCATGGTCATGAAAGCGCGTGAGAAAAATCTGACTTTGATGAGTTATGTAGCTCCGGAAATTCCGCCCTCCCTGATGGGTGACCCCAACAGACTGCGGCAAATTTTGGCGAATCTGGTTGGGAATGCAGTAAAATTTACCGAGAGTGGCGAGATTGTTGTACGGACTATATTAGAGCAGGTTACAAATGGTCATGTGGATTTGCGTTTCGAAATTCGCGATACGGGGATCGGTATTCCACCAGAGGCTTTGGAAAACCTGTTTCAGCCTTTTGTGCAGGCGGATGGTTCGATTACGCGCAAATATGGCGGCACGGGGTTGGGTTTGGCGATTAGCAAACGGCTTGCTGAAATGATGGGGGGACAAATTGGCATTGAAAGTATAGTGGGTGAGGGCACAACTTTCTGGTTCACAATCCGGGCTGAGCGCAAATTGGGTGTTGAGATGATTCAACCATCTCCGATGGAAGATTTTCAGGCGATGAATCTACTGATTGTGGATGGCAATCAAACCCACGGAGAGATTATTTGCAGTTATTTGGAAAGCTGGGGAATTTCTGCGGAGACAGTTAGTGACGGGCGGCAGGCTCTCAAGAAATTGGCATCAGGGCCGCTCGCTGCCGCAAGCTATGACGCGGCGATTATCGATTTGTTGCTCCCGGGAACCGATGCGATTGCACTGGCGCAACAGATTTTGCAGGAAAATTTACTCGAACAAAAGCGCATTATCGCACTGACTTCATTGGATGAACGCACGCGCCGCAAACAAGCTTTGGAAGCTGGTTTTTCGGGGTATCTGAATAAGCCCGTCCGCCAGTCAGATTTGATGGATATACTGATGCGCTTGTTCAGACCCTCGGATGTAGAATCGCCTCAGGTA
>JABGRQ010000083.1 GCA_018648225.1 Chloroflexota bacterium | reverse complement strand
CGTTAGCTCGAAATGACAAGCGAAAAATATCTATTCATTTATCCATCAAGTAAACCGTCCCCTTTTCACCTGGTTTAACCAACAGATAGAAGGTAAATATGTTGTACATGCGTCAGCAACTTGAAGCATTTGAAGAACAAACCCTGGCTCCCTATGGCATCTGCAGCAAAGACTCCAAGGGGCGCGACTGCCCGGAAGCAGAACCCGATTACCGTACTGCCTTTCAGCGTGATCGCGAGCGAATTTTGCATACCACTGCCTTCCGTCGACTGGAATATAAAACGCAAGTTTTCATCATCTCTGAGGGAGATTATTATCGTACGCGCCTGACACATACCCTCGAAGTAGCACAAATTGGGCGCTCCATTGCCCGTGCTCTGGGCGCCAATGAAGACCTGGTTGAAGCCATCTGCCTGGCACATGATTTGGGACACTCCCCCTTTGGGCATTCAGGTGAAGAAATTCTGAATCGACTGATGAAAGACCACGGTGGGTTTGACCACAATAAACAATCATTGCGCATCGTCACCGAACTCGAAAAACGCTATCCTGAATTTTCGGGGCTAAATCTGACCTGGGAGACGCGCGAGGGGATTGTAAAACATGAAACCGAATACGATATCGCGGACGCGTCGAATTATAACCCTGCGTTGCGTGGTCATCTCGAAGCTCAAATCGCTAATATCGCGGATGAACTCGCCTACACTTCACACGACCTCGACGACGGGCTGCGCTCTGGGATGATTACACCAGCGATGTTAGAGGGGATTACGCTATGGGAGATTATTCTAGAGAGTATTGAAGCGCGCACCATCCCATTCGATGATCTTATTCGCCACCGCCTTATCCGGCGATTAATCGGCTTGGCGGTGAGCGATATGGTCAAGTACACTACACAACGACTAAACGAAAGCGGAGTACAATCGGTAGAAGAAGTACAAATATTAGACTATAACGTCGCCAGTTTCAGCGATGATATGCGCCGCCGTAATCGTGAGCTGAAAGATTTTCTATACAATAATCTTTATCGGCACCCGCGCGTGCTGCGCATGCAAGCCAAAGCCGAACGTGTCATCCGGGAGATATTTGTAGCCTACCAACAAGAACCTGCCATGATGCCGCATCACATCCAAAAACAAATCGCGCCTGTTGGCCTCGAACGCACAATTTGCGATTATATTGCTGGCATGACAGACCGCTATGCCATCGAAGAGCATACCAAGCTCTACGACCCTACTGTAAGGCCCTAAAAATAGTTATCAGCCCTGGGTTCAACTCCGAAAGAAATAACCTATGAGTACACAATATCTGACCAAAGCAGGCATACAAGAATTGCAAACTGAACTTGAGCGCCTAATTACGATCAAGCGCCCCGAAATTGCGCGCCGTCTTAAATCTGCCATTGAAATGGGCGACTTATCAGAAAATGCCGAATATGTTGCCACAAAGGAAGATCAGGGTTTTATGGAAGGACGCATTCAGGAAATTGAGTATATTCTTGCCAATGCAGAAATCATTGAAACGAAAGGGGGCTACGATATTGTCTCGATTGGAGCAAAGGTGACTATTCAGGAAGGTGATTTTCCGGAGGAGGAATATCACCTGGTTGGTAGTCAGGAGGCGGACCCTGGCAATGGGCGGATTTCCAACGAATCGCCGATTGGTCGTGCCCTGTTGGGTAAAAAAGTTGGCGAAACAATTCAGGTGGAAACACCCGGGGGGGAGATTAACTTCAAGATTCTCAAAATTGAATAATACCCACACAAGGGATACAAAAACAACCCCTGGCAACTTGTATCCAGCCAGGGGTTGTTTGATTCTCTTTCCCAGGGGTTTCGCGTCCCTATTGGGTTAAATTTTTTGCCAAATAGCAAGTTCCAGCGTCAAACGTTCAAAGAAACTTCCCTGAGGCAGTCCATCCCCATCGCTGCCGTAGGCCATATCCACCACTCGGGCCACCAGCCGCAGCGTGGCCGTCTCGAGAATCATCTCCGAGCCGGGATCTGCAGGGAAAGGTTCGCCTTTGGTTTGCAGCCGCTCGCGCAAGGTATTATCGTTATAAACATGGCGGCTCATCAGAACTTTGGTTACCGTTTGAATATCATTCTTGTCGAAAAGCCAGATTTCATACGCGGCAACTTTTTTCGGTTCGCCAACGCCAATCGCTTCAGAGATACCTACACCACACTCCCCGAGAAATTCGCCGGTGGGCGAGTCGATGCTGAATGAGTCATCGAAGAGATCATCGCCGAGCATATACGTGGTCATGAACTGGACCATCGGCGGCACTTCGCCCCGTGCAGAAAAGTCGGTTGGTTCGGAGTTACGGGAAATTTCCTGCGCTTGTGCAATCGGCGACATAAATTCTGAATCTGACGCCAAGCCTCGCTGCCGGGATATAAATAAATAGCCAACCACTCCAACTGCCAAGAGCGAAACAACGCCGCACATCACCAGGATCGGTGTAAAGTTAATGCCCCCGGAAACTGGTTCGGCCGTATCGGTAGTTTCTGTTGGTATTTCTGCGGGTGTGATTTCTTCAGCCATGGTTTCTTCTGCAGGCACTACAGGCGCTACAACCGCGCCCGCAATGACCTCGCTGAATTTCTGGACATTTTCTGGATATGCGCCAGGGTCTACATTGGTCAGGGTTTCATCGGCTGTTTCGCCAAGATACCCCCACCGTTGGCGCGCGATATCCTCATCTGGGAATAAAGCATACGAGTCAATCACCATGCGTAAATAATCATCTCGATAGGTCGGGTGCAAATCTGCCGGGGAACCATCGACCCACTTTACAGGCCAAATCCCCCACCCAATAATAAACCAACCAATGAATAATCCGACGCCCAGGCCGACCAAGCCAGCCACGAGGGGATTATTAAATTTCTCACGAATGAATTCCATCGCTTCTCTCCATTTTTTCTAGCTCGCTCAGCCAAAACCTGCTGCCTATTCGTATAGATCACATCTTCCAGTATTGTAGACGAGAGAGGGAAAACATGCAATCCCTTACAAGTCACGTTACGAATATCTTTTAGTCTGTTGCAAGCCTTATGCCAAGCTACTCAGCGTCTTCTGAAAGCTCATCCGGGATGACAGCATCGCGCATAAATACTTCTTCGCATTTTATGCAGGCAACCTGATGCTTGTTATTGGCAACCAACAAACCGCCACATTTAGGGCACGGCACTGGAAGCGGCCGCTTCCAGGATGAAAATTCGCACTCCGGATAGTTGGAACAACCATAGAAAATGCGGCCCCGGCGTGTTTTACGAATAACAAGGTCGCCGCCATCATCCGGGCAGGCAACACCAATTTTTTCCAGCCAGGGTTCTGTGTAACGACATGTCGGGAAATTGCTACAGCCAATGAATTTGCCATGCCGCCCCCAACGGATGACCAGTTCTTGCGAACATTCCGGACAGGCGCGTCCAATCGGTTCAGGGCCTGTATTCACATCTGGCATTTGTTCTTTGGCGAGTTCGAGCTGCTTCTCAAAGGGGGTGTAAAAATCGCGGATCACATCCACCCAAGTTTGTTTGCCATCTGCAACCTGATCCAGATTTTCTTCCATCTCTGCCGTAAAACTCACATCGACAATATTGGAAAAATGCTCGACAAGCAGATCATTTACCAATTCGCCAGTGTCTGTCGGAAACAGCCGCCGTTGCTCGCGGGTGATATAACCGCGGTTTTGCAACGTGGAAAGTGTGGGCGCGTAGGTTGATGGCCGGCCAATTCCGTTTTCTTCCAATTCCTTAACCAGAGATGCATCTGAAAAACGGGGCGGCGGCTGGGTGAAATGCTGTTCGGGGATTAGACGAAGGAGTTTTAACAACTGCCCGACGGTTAAATCTGTAGGAACAAGCATATCTGCATCATCTTCCTGCTTAAGTTCTTTATACACCACCAAAAAACCCGGGAACTTAATTGTAGAGCCTGATGCGCGCAGCAAATAAGAATTTTTCGCTTTTGAGCTTTCAATTTCTACCGAGATCGTATTATAAACGGCCGGGGTCATTTGAGATGCTACGAAGCGCTGCCAAATCAGTTGATATAGCCGGTATTGATCTCGCGTCAAAAAACTCTTGATAGCTTTCGGCGTGCGATAAACGGATGTCGGGCGCACAGCTTCGTGTGCTTCTTGCGCCCGGCGAGCTTTGGTGCGATACTCAGGCGCTTCTTTCGGGGCATATTTTTCGCCGTATTGCCCAACGATAAATTTGCGCGCTTCGGCCTGGGCCACGGTAGAGATATTGGTGGAATCCGTTCGCATATAGGTAATCAAACCCGTCTGCCCACCATCGCCTACATCCACGCCTTCGTATAATTGCTGGGCTATTTGCATCGTACGCCGCGCGGTGAAATTTAATCGGCGGGAGGCATCTTGCTGCATAGTGCTGGTGATAAACGGTGCCTGTGGATTACGACGACGGGTACCCTTTTTTGTTTTGCTAACGGCGTATTTAGCCTGCTCCATATCCACCAGCAGCGGAGTAACATCGGCTTCAATGGACAAACTTGGTTCTTCATTATTAATCCGCACTAGCTTGGCAATGAATTTTTCTTTATCGCCATTTGGCGAA
Organism: Chloroflexota bacterium; assembly: GCA_018648225.1. NCBI lineage: Bacteria > Bacillati > Chloroflexota > Chloroflexota bacterium. The sequence goes on along the minus strand of JABGRQ010000083.1, from coordinate 6,765 downwards.
AATTCTGCCGCAATCGTCCAGTATTCTACCGGAATAAAGGCATCAATTTCACGCTCACGCTCCACAATCAACCGCAAAGCCACCGATTGCACACGCCCCGCCGAAAGACGGCCGCGCACTTTTTGCCACAGCAACGGGCTGATGCTGTACCCCACCAGACGATCTAGAACGCGTCGCCCCTGTTGGGCGTTGACCAAATCCATATCCAGCGCGCGCGGATGAGCAAATGCTTCTTCAATCGCCGGGCGCGTGATTTCATGAAAGACCACCCGCCGGGTGCGCTCCGGCTCAATTTCAGCCGACTCCATCAGATGCCAGGCAATCGCTTCACCCTCCCGGTCGAGGTCAGTCGCCAGATAAATTTCCTCGGCCTGATTTGCCAACACCTTCAACTCTTTAACGACATCGCGCTTTTCGTTAGGGACGCGGTATTTCGGCGTGAAATCATTCTCTACATCCACCGAGAGCTGTGAGCGCAGCAAATCGCGCACATGGCCTACCGAAGCGCGCACTTTATACCCTTTGCCCAAATATCGCCCAACGGTTTTCGCTTTGGCAGGCGACTCAACAATCACTAACTTCCCAGAACGCTTGACTTCTTTTTTCTTACGCGTTCGTTTGGCACCTTCGGGCGGCGTCAGCCCTTCATGCGCCGGTGTGCGCCCCATCCGATACAATCCGGTATCACATTCCAAACAAACGCCGCGCGTCGCCGGGGTCCCCGATGCTGTGAAAACAGCTACCGGACTGCCAATCTCGCGCTTGACTTTACACTTTACACAATAGGCTTCCATAAAAAAACTCCAAACACATGCCGCCTACAAATACTGGCGACCCGTTGCTTTCAAATTTTTTACAATCTGACGAACTTTTTGCGCCTGATCTTTCTTGCAGACCATCAAAACATCCCCGGTGTCGACTACCACCAAATCGTCCACTCCAATGGTCACAATCAGACGCTCTTCATTGGATGTAAAAACCAATGTTTGGTGCGTATCGAGGGCAAGATGCCGTCCCCCTACGGCAATATTTCCCTGCTCATCGGCAGGGAAAATATCAAACATGGCTTCCCAACTCCCCACGTCATTCCAACCCAACCCTTCCGCGGGGATCACAACAACATCCTGGGCATTTTCCATAATTCCGTAATCAATCGTTTCGGGCTGGATTTGCGGCCAAAGCCGCTGCAAAACGGAATCGCGCCGGGGCTGGTTCCAAGCCTCGGAGATTTTATCTAATAATGAGGCGAGTGCTGGCATCTGGCGACGAAACTCGGTCTGAATGCGCGCCACCTGCCAGACAAACATCCCCGAGTTCCAGGCGTGATCGCCGCTGGCGAGCATTTCACGGGCATGTGTCTCGTCGGGCTTCTCCACAAAACGGCGCACATTGAAGGCATTCAAATCCTGATATTGGGCAACCCGCTCGCCCTGCTGAATATAGCCATAGCCCGTCGCCGGGAATGTCGGCGCAATGCCCAGCGTAACCAGATGCTCATCTTGAGCGGCATCAAAAGCGGCCAGCAATAATGCCTGAAAATGGCTTTCGTTTGTAAAGATATGGTCGGCAGTTAGCACAGCCATGACAGCCTGCGGATCGCGCGTTGCCAGCGCAACCGCTGCCAGCCCAACCACCGAGGCCGTACCACGCGGCATTGGCTCCAATAGATAATTCTCAACCGGAATTTGGGGACACTGTGCCTGCAATGCAGCCGCCTGCTCCGTTACGGTAACAACAAAGATGCGTTCTGGCGCAAAAATACCATCCAGGCGATCAACGGAAATTTGGAACAAGGAACGCTCCCCAACCAAGGGTAGCATCTGTTTTGGGTTTGCAACCCGCGATAACGGCCAAAGGCGAGTGCCACCACCGCCAGCCATAATCACGGCATAATAATGCTCATTCATTCTCACTTGTCCGTATGATAATCGGAACCAACTTCGCGCACAGCATAATATCGCATTCCGCTGACCTGACGCACCATACCCTTGAGTTCCATCATCGCCAGGGCAGCGGTAACTTGCTCAATGGGTAAATTCGTACGAGCACGAACTTCATCGACATGCACTGGGTTATGATCGAGCACAGCAAATAATTGTGCTTCAGTAGCATTGGCCGGTAATACCGTGCGAGCCTGACGATGGGCTGAGATCATGGTCAGATCCAGCGTTTGTAAAATTTCTTCGGGATCCAACAAAGGGTGCGCGCCTTGCTGAATCAGCCAATTGGTGCCTTTACTTTGCGGGGCCAGCACATTTCCCGGTACGGCGAAGACTTCACGCCCTTGCTCAGCGGCAAATTCGGCGGTAATCAACGCTCCGCTTTTACGCCCGGCTTCCACTACCACCGTTGCCATTGAAAGCCCGGCAATAATGCGATTGCGCGGCGGAAAGTTGCGCGCATCGGGGTGCGTACCAACGGCGTAATCGCTAAGGATCGCGCCATTCTGAGCAATTTGCTCGGCCAGCCCGCGATGCTCCGGCGGGTAAATGCGATCAACGCCGCTGCCTAATACCGCAATTGTCCGTCCGCCAGCATCCAATGCGGTTTTATGTGCAATCCCATCAACGCCGCGCGCCAGGCCGCTGATAATGGTCACACCATTACGTACCAGGGTACGCACGATGCTCTCGGTAACTTGACGGCCATAGGCTGTGATGCGGCGCGTCCCAACTATGGCAACGGCCCACTCATCTTCCGGAATCAACTCTCCACGCAGATAAAGCACCGGAGGCGCGGTATCCAACGCTTTGAGCCGCGCGGGATAATCTTCATCATTCCGGGTGAGCACGCGGATTCCTTGTGCCTGAATATCTTGCAAAACATCGGTCAAATCAACATCATTGCGCAGTTGAACAAAGCTGGAAACAATGCGCTGGCTTAGACCCGCCGCCAAAAGAATTTCAGGCGCCGCATTCCAGGCAGTTTCCAAATCACCAAAATATTCCAGCAACTTTTGCAAACGGACTGCGCCAATCCCTTTGACCAAGTTAAAACCAACCCAATATTTCTGATCGTCTGTCAACACGAGCCCCTGATTCAATCGATTTTTATGGGGTAGCTCAAGCCAGTCATAGCTTGCTTCCCCCCACTTCTAATGGAAGATATACCCAAATATCTAGGGCTTCCCGCGAGAATCTTCGTAAAGCAGTCAAAAAAGCGTGCATCAGAATACCATATTGTTTTTTTATGTGTCAAGGCGCAAAAAAGGGAGTGGCGCTGACATAGCCATCGCCACTCCCTTTTTTTACATCTACATCTCTATATTTACACAATTAACCCAGGCAGCAAATGAACCCGAATCTGACTTACATTCAAATCAATGGATAAAACAACCGATTCAATATCTGGGAGCAATATTTCACCGCCATCGGGCGAACGTACCAGAAACACATCGTTGGCGCCAGTGTCAATGATCTTTTCTACACTGCCCAGTAAATGCCCGGTAGCGTCTTCAATAACTTGCAACCCCAGCAATTGGTGCAGATAGTATTCACCCTCATCTAATTCGGGGCTATCAGCAGCGCGCACAGAAATAATTTGATTGCGGAATTCGCCAACTTGCTCTCGGTCGAGCAAACCATCGAAAGCGATCAGCACATCCTGGCGATGCCAACGGACGCTCTCAATTTTCAGGGGTTGGTACGCTTCGCCAACATAGAGAATATTGCCAGGAAGCAAACGTTCAGGAAAATCTGTCCACACGGACATGAGCATCTCACCGCGCAAACCGTGCGGCTTGCGAAGTTTTCCAACAACTAAGAATTCAGGCTCGCCACCCATTTGTGACGAGCCTGCTTTATGCTCAGGAGAAAAATTAATGCGTTCGAAGATCATCGTGGATCATCAATATCGAGAGTGGCGTTTTTGCCTTCGCGCGCTGCGGCAACATAAAGCAGCCTTCGAATGGCATTGGCTACACGCCCCCCTTTACCAATCACGCGCCCCATATCTTCTTTCGCAACCCGGAGGTGCAAATAAACTTTGGAACCGTGGTTTTTCTGATCTACGACAACTTCCATCGGATCATTCACGAGCGAACGAGCAATGAACTCTACCAGGCTTTTCACAAAGCACCTCCCATATCTCTCATTAATTCCAGAAAAGAAACTCAATCCGATAGGCGTACAAGGCAGAATACGCTTCGCACGCCTATCGGATTCGAAACAGTCACAAACTTACGCTTCTTCAGTTTCAGCTTCAGTTTCAGTTTCAGCTTTAGTTTCAACTTCAGCTTCGGTTTCAGCTTTAGCTTCGGTTTCTTCCGCCTGCGGTTCTGCTTTTGGTTCGGCGGGTTTCGCTTTTGCAGCCTGTGCAATCAAATCATCACGGCGGGTGCGCGGATCAACATTACGAGCTTCCATTGCAGCGGCGGCTTCTTCGAGCAGTTTTTCAACAGCTTCGCCAGCTTTGAAGCGTTCGAAACGCTCCATCAAACCAACCTGCCGAAACAAGCTACTCACAGAATCCGAAGGCTGTGCGCCAACACTCAACCAGTGATACACGCGATCTTCGGTGAATTCAATCGTTGATGGCTCAGTGCGCGGGTTGTAAAAACCCAAAACTTCCAGAAAACGCCCATCGCGGGGGCTTTCTTTGTCTGCAGCAACAACACGATAGCTGGGCTGCTTTTTTGCGCCAATGCGGCGCAGTCGAATGCGTACCATAATTGATCTGTCTCCTTCAGTTACAGATATTGGGGATGAGGCTTTCGCGGCCCCACAAACAAAACGTCCGAGAAATAGGGGTGAAGTGGTTGCAAAGCAACCACTTCACCCCTATTTCTCGGCGTCTGCTTACGACGCGACGAAAGTCCTGTTAATTTTCGTATTCACATCCGCAGTGAGAGGGGTTGCGCTGAAGGGGCGCACACGGCTTCTGCTTTACGTTTTATCCAAACAAACCGGAAAGACCGCGCATCCCTGACTTTCGCAAGGTCTTCATCATGCGCTGCGCTTCCCGATACTGTTTCAACAATTGATTGACATCCTGAACCTGGGTGCCAGACCCCAAGGCAATCCGCCGTTTGCGACTGGCGTTCAGGAGTTTTGGTTTACGACGCTCCACCACAGTCATTGAACTAAGAATAGCTTCGGTCCTTTTGAGCTGCTGTTCGGCATCTTGTGGATCAACGGACTTTGCCATCTGACCCATGCTGCCGGGGAACATATCAAGCAGTTGACCAATCGGACCCATCTTGCGCACCTGTTTGAGTTGGTCGCCGAAATCCTCGAGGGTGAACTCGCCCGACATAAGTTTTTTGGCTTGCGCTTCGGCGGTATCCGTGTCAAAGGCCGCCTCGGCTTTTTCGATCAGCCCGATGACATCACCCATCCCCAAGATACGCGAAGATAAGCGCGATGGGTCGTAAACTTCAAGCGCATCCAGTCCTTCGCCCACACCCAAAAATTTGATCGGCACACCGGTGACCGAGCGAATCGAGATCGCCGCGCCCCCGCGGGCATCGCCATCCATCTTGGTGAGAATCAACCCCGAGAGCGGAACCGCTTCTCGAAAACCCTGGGCAATGTTGACCGCTTCCTGACCGATCATGGCATCCACAACCAGCAGCACTTCGGTCAATTCCACCTTCTCGGTGATTGCCTGAAGTTCGGTCATCAAGGTGTCATCCAATTGTGAGCGACCGGCCGTGTCCAGAATGACCACACCAAAACCGCCTTTTTGCGCCTTATCATGGGCGCGTTTGGCAAGTTCGGGCGGGGCTACATTGGGCTGGGCAAAAACTTCGATCCCCAGGCGTTCGCCGAGAGTTTGCAACTGCTGCACGGCTGCAGGGCGATACGGATCGCCAGCCACCATTAACACACGCTCACCCTGACCGCGTAAAATACGCGCCAGTTTTCCCGCGGCAGTGGTTTTGCCCGCGCCCTGCAAGCCAACCAGCATGATCGTGCGCGGCTTGGGGCCGCGTAGATCGAGCGGAGCGGGTTCGCCCAGTGTGGCGATCAACTCTTCGTTGACGATCTTGACGATCTGCTGACCGGGGTTCAGCGCCCGCGAGACTTCATGGCCTACGGCGCGCTCGCGCACGCGGGCGATAAACTCTTTTGCAACTTTGTAATGTACATCCGCCTCCAACAAAGCCAAGCGAACTTCGCGCATGGCATCATCGACATCGCGTTCAGAGAGCTTGCCCCGGCGGCGCAATTTGTCGAAAACTTCGTTGAGGCGACCTGTCAGATTCTCAAACATAATAAACGCCAAAATTGCGGCAGGCAACCATTACAACGGGCCAGCCGCAACGCTGAATTCTAGCTTGTAAGGGATGTTTGGTCAAGGGAAGTTCAACAGCAATATTGTCACGCCGATTCACCTATGGTAGAATTCAGCCCGCTTGGGAGGGGTTCTCCCAACCCACGCCCCGGAGGGATGGCCGAGTGGACGAAGGCGCCTGTCTTGAAAACAGGTATGGAGCAATCCATCGTGGGTTCGAATCCCACTCCCTCCGCCTTAACAAATGATGAATGGTGAAGCATGAATGCAGAATACGAAATGTTGATTTCGTATTCTGCATTCGTGCTTCTGCACTTCTTGGGGAGGTGCCAGAGTGGTTGATTGGGGCCGCCTGCTAAGCGGTTGTCGGGGTAAAACTCGACCGCGGGTTCGAATCCCGCCCTCCCCGCCTTTTGCTCTCGTAGCTCAGTGGATAGAGCACTTGGTTGCGGACTAAGGGGTCGCGCGTTCGAGTCGCGCCGAGAGCGCAGATTAGAGCGGGAAAATCCCGCTCTCTTTTTTTATCTATGA